>JALNVY010000004.1 GCA_023231165.1 Syntrophales bacterium
CTAAATAACTTTTGACTTACAAAATCACCTGCCTTATATACACCAACGATCAAAAACCTGCTTCTTAATCAATCACGATCTCTGAATGGAGGAATATATGAATAAAATCAGTGTTATTATAATCATCTTTATGTTTTTCCTTTGCAGCAAGTTTGCATTTGCCCAAGACAAGATGGTTATTATCTTTAATGATGGGAAATCACAGAAAGTCACACTTTCAAAACCCGCTTACACCATAAAAAGTATCCATTTCAACAGTGATATCCGCACGAAGAAAGGCAGCAGCCTGATTGGTATTATAGCAGGCACCTACGGAAAAAATTGCGGCGCTAGATACGGGAATACAACCGAGCATCTTGCTCAGGATTGCAATGGCAAGAAACACTGTGTTTATGTCATTGACACCACAATCATCGGCGATCCAGTTTTAGGATGCAGCAAGGATTACATCGCCGAATGGCGCTGTGGTAACGATGAAACCGTACGCACCGCGATAGCTACTCCTGAGGCCGGAAGCAGAAAGCAGATCACTCTGATATGCCCACAATAATATTCCATCACGCGACGGGTTTTCTCTCCCGCCCATCCCTCGCAAGCGGGAATGTTCATTGACTTTCTTTTTATCTGCGCTTATTGTTTCGACCATGGAGGGCGTATCTCATGAGATCGGTATTGATGGCGACATTGATTATGGGGGCTATGGCTATCGGTGGATGTGCACACAGCACCAAGGATATTGACGTAAGCAAGGTTGATCCTGCTTGTGAGCAGAGATGTTCTATTTCGCATTCTCGGTGTGTCTCCGAGATGAATATAATGAGCAGTCCTATGATGAGTAAATGTAATGAGGCTTACGATGCATGCGTAGGGGCTTGTCCGGGTAAATAATGCTCCTTTCCCCTCGCTATTGGATGACCAATATTTCTATCGTTGATGGCTCTATTTAAGGAATTAAGGGCGGAGTCTGTTCAACCCCGCCCTTAATTTTGAGAGAGGCAGGTATTCATATCGTCCGGTTTTGTTACCTCTCTCGACCACTTCTGCTGCCATGGCAGAAACTATATATTCACAAGGCTGTCAGCCTTTCTTGTAATGATAAGGCGTGCACATGGGGTCAACCCAACCCTTGTAGGCTTTCTTTTCCTTTTTCATGATCCTTGCCTCCTCTCACTTAAATTACAGATCGTTTCAGCATCTTGAAAATAATCAAGGTGCAGGTGGAACGTACATGGTTTCGACCGGGGTACACATCGGATCGTCCCAGTTCCTGCCTGCCTTCTTTGCGAATTTCTCTTTGTCTTTGGCTCCAGTTTTTCTCATGGTCATTGCCTCCTATCTTCGTTTTGCTACGGTTTATAATCCTTTAAGACCGGCCAGATGATTACGGCTGGTCCTGTTTCTCTCTATCGTTTTCCCCAGGATATCTCTCTGAGGACTGAATTCGATCCTTTCGTTACTGATGGTTGTCATGGCTTTATGTCTCCTCTCCTTTTCTTTCAGCCCTAAGATAATCTAGAAGGCATTTTTTAACAATCAGGGGAATGATGAATATGGGATGAGAAAAGGGCTTTTATCCGGGTCAGGGTATTTGATGTTGGAGATCAGATTTTGTCTGATGGGACACGGAGATGACGGAATAGATTTGATGGTCAATATGGATATCGCCACGCAATCAATGATGTAATTTTCTCGGTAATTATGATATGGCTACAGCAACACGGCAGTTGGATATGTAAGGGTATGCGGATAAAACGGCCTGCGCGGATAAACAGTTCTAATCAACAGATAACGGAATGAAAGGAGTGGAGAATGAAGAAAATGGGCGGATGGAAAAAGACTGTTGTCTTGGGCGTACTTTGTACGGTGCTCTTGTTCGGCGCCGGCTGTGCGACTATGGACAAGTCCGAGATGGGGGCGGCGGGCGGCGCCGGCGTGGGAGCGCTCGTGGGGCAGGCCATCGGATATAACACGGCAGGAACCCTCATCGGCGCGGGAGTTGGTCTTGGGCTAGGCTACATCATCGGCAACGAAGCAGACAAAGCTGATGCCAGCAAACGCAAGAAGGCGACTCACGAGGAAGTGCAGCCCCTTGCGAACACAACCTGGCAAGTGGTAAGCGTCACACCGCGCCCCAAGAAACATTACCAGTCAATGATTACGCGCTTTAACCAGGATGGTACGGTTACCACGACAACGACGCTTGCAAATGGCAGGGTGGAGACAGATACGGAGAGTTACCGCGTCGTAGGCGCCACGTTGGTCATCAACAAGCCGAACTATGTGATCAATTCCAGATACCGTATCGACGGCAGCAAGATGTACATGGACACGGGAGACCACAGCATCGTTCTCCAGCGCGTCGGCTCTTAGCGATCGGTAAGGTTGCCCCGACGAAGAAAGTCAAGGATAATCATCTGTTCATCAAGGGTTAGACATTCGGTGTCAGCGAGGATGCCGGCGGCTATGGGAATGTTCATCTGGTGAAAAAGGATCTTCAAGGCCTTGAACATATGAATCGGTGGAAAGGCATCCGCTGAGAGTTCATGAATCAGTTTCAGGGTTTTAAAACCGTCAAACCAGCCATGGAATTGTCTCGTCAAATATTCATGACGGCGGTTGGCGCCTCTGATCCGTTCCCATACAGCAGCAAATTCATGGCAATCAAGAAAAGAATGAAGCTGGGGTGAAATCGCTGCCGTCCTTGCCAGAAGGTCATTACCGGAGCTGCCGGGTTCCCGGGCAAATTCCTCCAGCCATGCCTTCAGGACAGAAAAGACCCTTGGATCATAGATAAGATTTTCTTCATGAGCGCCCTCCAGAAAACGCAGCATGCGCCGACCCGTCCCGAAAGGCACCCGACCTGACGGTCGGGCGGAGGGATAAACGGTTGTGTCGCTAATATGGCCAAGGGAAGCGAGCTTTGCTAGCTTATTCATAAAATAGAAATCTTCTCCCGCCTGCCGGCAGGGCATCCCGCGGACAGCAGTGTATGCTGCCGCTGTGCAGGCCATCGTGGATCCAATGGTGTGAAACGCATAGGGAGAACCGGCCCAACCAAGTCCGAGGACATAATACCTGAGAAAGATTTCATAGCAGCAAATACCGGCCGCGAGGCGCCGATCCTCCGGTATGCGGTGGGAGAAGGCAACGACCGCCCCCGGCGGGGAGAAACGCTCAAAGTGGTTCCGAAGCGAAGACAGATAGTTTGAATCTACAAGGGTGTCCGCATCCAGACAGAATATCCTTTTCTTTCCATGATGCTGGGGATCTAATAAGGTTAGCGCCCTGTCCATCCCGATCTTTCTTGCATGACCGACACCGCCCTTAGCAGGTAATTCGTGCCCTGGTGAGGAGGCGTCGATAAAGGCAAGGCGCAGCGGTCTTTCCTTTATCTCCTTAACAAGAGCGATGATATTCTTGTCGGCAAGACGATGATCGGGCAGATCTCCCTTGATCATATCTTTCATGATCATCATTGTTTCCAGGTTATTCAGGATATCTTCCGTCGTAGCAAATGGTGAGGGGCGATTATTGATAACGCAGAGAACCAGGCTATGCTTTAATTCATCTTCCCCGTTACGGGCCAGGCTGGCCAAAGTGTGAAAGAGGGCATCTTTTTCTGCCAAAGCGGGAATGACGACGATCTGATCGAGATCGGCCACTTCGCCTGCGTAAAGAGGATAGCTCTTATAAACGCTATAGCGTTGGAGGTATTTGTCAAGATGGGAGGAATACATTATCCTGTCAGGCGATTCTCCACAAGTGATCGCAGGGCGTCGTAATCATCTCCTGGAATCCAGTGAACGACAACGCCCAGTCTTTCCATCCTCCGAAACCAGGTATCCTGCCGCTTGGCAAACTGATGGATACGGGTATTCAGGGTTTTCGCCATGTCGTCAAAGCCCATCCGGTCCTGAAGATATAAGCTGATATAGCGGTATTCCAAACCGAAATGATACAGTCTTTCCCAACTGACGCCTCTTTGATGCAGGGCAGCGACTTCCTCCACCATCCCTGACTGGAGGCGGGCGTGGAGTCTGTCCGTTATGCGTTGGCGAAGAATGGCCCGCTCCCAATGCACACCTACGACCAGGGGCCAGAGGCCGGAGGCCGGAGGCCCGGGCGGCCCGGGCTCTGAGATCGGAGGGTAGGGACCGAAGGCTAAAAGATTGTCGTCCGGCATACCTTCCCCTGGTTGCACCCTTTTAACCATTGTACCTTCAGCAATTTCGATTGCCCGAACCAAGCGCTCCCGATCCAGGAGATCCGTCTTGTTGTGGAGTTCAGGTTGAACAGCCTGCAAACGCCCGGCTAAGGCACCCATATCCAGATTGTCCAGTTCCCGGCGCAATTCCTTGTTTTCAGGGACCTCCCGCAGATCATAGGAACGGATAACGGCTTCCAGGTACATCCCGCTGCCACCCACAAGCACCGGAAGAGCGCCTCGTGCCGTAATGTCCTTAAAACAGCCGTTAAAAAGGCGCTGATAGGCAAAGAGGTGAAACTCTTCCATCGGCTCCACAATATCGACGAGATGGAAGGGAATAGCGACGCCTTCTAAAGTATAGTCGAGGATATCCTTGCCCGTACCGAGATCCATACCCCGATAAACCTGCCGGGAGTCGGCGGAGATAATCTCACCCCCTTGATCCTTTGCCAGACGGACGGCCAGACGGGTCTTCCCGGATGCGGTAGGACCGAGGATAACTACCATGTTGCATTTATTCTTCACAATTCCTTCCTACACGGGAAAACGGCACCCTGTCAAGAGCAGCGAAATGAAACTGACGGCATTGAAAATTTGACGGGACATCCAATCTCCGGTATAGAATTAAACAGGTTGTCGCTATGGTACGTTAAGGAGAAAAAATAGATATGTCAGCAGCAAATGTTTGCCCGCCGGCAATGTTGAGAGCCGGTGAAACACAGCTTGGTTTTTTCGTAAAGCGGATTGAGCAGATCCCCGAAATCCGTGTGACCGCTTATGAAATGGAACATATAGTCACCGGGGCAAAGGTCCTCCATCTGCATTGCGATGACCGGGAGAATCTTTACGCCATCGCCTTCCGGACGCCGCCCACAGATTCCACCGGCCTTCCCCACATCCTGGAACATGCCGTTCTCGCCGGCTCGAAAAACTATCCCGTTAAAGACGCCTTTAATGAGCTCTTGCGGGGAACATTGCAGACCTTTATTAACGCCTTCACCTATCCCGATAAAACCATTTATCCCGTTGCCAGCCAGGTCAAAGTCGATTTCTTCAATCTGGCCCGCGTTTATACGGATCTGGTCTTTCGGCCCCGGCTCCTCAGAGAAACATTCCTCCAGGAGGGATATCATCTGGAATGGGCTGCCGACGCCGACGGTCAAGAAAATCTGACCATCTCCGGGATCGTCTACAACGAAATGAAGGGGGCCTATTCGTCTCCCGATAACCTTATGTACAAGGCCATTCAGGAAAACCTCTTTCCCGACACCATCTACCGTTTCGACTCCGGGGGAAACCCGGCTGATATTCCCAACCTGACCTATGAGCAGTTTAAGGAATTTCATCAGGTCTACTATTCACCAAGCAATGCCCGGATTTTTATCTATGGGGATATTCCCACGGGAGAGCACCTGCTGTTCCTTCAGGAAATGCTGAATGATTTTGGTCGGATATCACTTGATTCTTCAATTCCCACTCAGGAGAGATGGGCGTTCCCGCGGGCGGTTCAAGACGTCTTTCCCATCGGCAGGGAAGATGATCCCCATGGCAAGGCAATCGCCAATATGGCCTGGTTGCTCACGGAGAATACCGATGAAGAAACGGTAATCCTGCTACAGGTCATCAGTGGGGTTCTTGTAGGCAGCGCTGCCGGAGCATTGCGCAAGGCCCTCATTGACTCCGGACTGGGCCAGGATCTCTCACCGGTCACGGGTTTTGAGCGGGATTATAAACAGGTGGTATTCGCGGTGGGCCTCCGGGGCACGGAAGTGCATAAGGGAGTAGCCATTGAATCCCTGATCCTTGACACCCTGGCCAGGGTGATCCGGGAAGGGGTGGACAAGGAGCTCATTGAAGGAACCATCCATCAGATCGAGTTCCGGGGCCGGGAAATCGTACGCCAGAACTATCCTTATGGCATCGTCCTCATGAACCGGGTCTTTCATACCTGGATGTACGACGGAGATCCCCTCCATAGTCTGAACTTCCCCGGCCTGATCGATATGATCCGCCGCAAGTGGCAAGAAAACCCGTCGCTCTTTGAGGAACTGATCCAGAAGTGGTTGATTGACAACCCTCATCGTATCCTCTCGGTAATGGAACCGAGTCCGACCTGCATGGAGACCTGGGAAGGGGATTTCAGAAAAAAGATGATCGGGCTCAAGGATTCTCTGACAAAAAACGAGCAGGAACGGATACATCATGAGGTCCAAGAGTTAAAAGCATTCCAGACGGAACCGGATTCGCCGGCCGCCGTGGCGACGTTGCCCAGACTGAAAATCACGGATATCGGCCGGCAGACGGAAAATATTCCCCGGGGACGTATTTCCATAGACAACACCATGGCAATTACTCATGATCTGTTTACCAACGGCATCTCATACCTGGATTTGGCCTTTGATATCTCTGAAATCCCCGATGACCTACAACCATATCTTCCGCTCCTGGGTAAATTCATCACCCAGATGGGAGCCGCCGGGACGGGTTATGAGGCCATGTCCAAGCGCATCGCCCTAAAAACGGGAGGAATCAGGTGCTCACTCAATGCCGGCTTGATCATGAATCAAGGAAGGTCCTGGCAGGAAATGATCTTTCGCCTCAAGACTCTGGACAGGAATATTCCGGATGCAATCAGCATCCTGTCGGATCTCCTCTGTGCTGGCGACCTGACGGATCAACGCCGCATGCAGGATCTCCTCATGGAAAAGAAAAATCGTTTTCATGCTTCCATTGTCCCCTCGGGCCATCTTTTTGCCCGGCGTCTGGCAGCTTCGTCCCTGTCCGTATCGGCATGGCGTGACGAACAGTGGCACGGCAAGACACAGCTCCGATGCTTGAAGCAGATGGCCGACGAACTCGGCGATAACCGGGATGGTTTTTTGGGAAAACTGCTGCGCCTGAAAACAGAGGTTTTCAGAAAGGACCGGCTGACCATCAACCTGACGGCAGAGGAAAGGGGACTGACAACGATGTTCGACAACCTTGCTCCCCTTGTCGAAAGGTTCCCGTCCGGTAGCCTTATGGAGAACATTAAGCCGCCAAAGTTAGAACCAGTTGACCGGGGGGTCGTCATCCCGGCTCAGGTGTCCTATGTGGCCCGAGCTCTGCCGGCGCCATCCTACGGTCACAGCGATACGGCCGCCCTCATGGTAGCATCACGGTATTTATCGAACGGCTATCTCTACAAAAAGATCCGCGTACAGGGAGGCGCATACGGGGGAATGTCATCCTACGATCCCCTCGTCGGGGTCTTCTCGTTTTTATCATATCGGGACCCGCACATTCTCCGCACCTTGAAGGTCTACGATGGCGCCATTACGGCATTGAATCGGCAAAACATCTCTCAGGAAGATCTGGATAAGGCCATCATTGGAACCATCGGTATAATGGACCGACCTATGGATCCTTCAAACAAGGGCTACACAGCCATGATCCGCCATTTATCAGGGCTGACCGATGCCTACCGGCAAACTCTCAGGGATGAAATATTGGCAATGACCATCAAGAAATTGGGGGAGGCGTCAGTATGTTTTTTAGACAAATCAAGAGAATCAAGCTCCACAGCCGTTTTCAGCTCAGAAGAGCAGTTGCAGAGTGTGAACACTGCTTTGGAGGGCAGTAAACTGCTTCTGGAATCTCTTGAATAGATACTATACTAATAATTGAGGAGGTATGAAGATGATGTTTTGGAAACGAAAAGCGGTATTAATGATGATTTTGTTCATGGCATTCATCATGACGGGTTTCTTGGGCGGCAGGTACGGAAACATCTTCCCCGATGACAAAGCGACAAAGGATTTCGAAGCCTTCAAGATCGATCCGGGGATGAATTATTATTATAGCGGGCCGGATCTTTACCCCAACGCCCTGATCGGTTTAAAAAAACAGTATGTCCTTGACTCCGACCTCTGGAAACCTATTAAACCTACCCCCGAGAGTTTCCGGGACATGATCATCCACATGCAGGACAAGGCTCTGGAATATCGAGAATATCAGCATGGTTTCATCATGTATGACGACAAGAAGCAACCGATCGGCGTCTGGTACTCCATCCTCAAGGCCCGGACCTTCACACAGATGGGAAAGGGAAACAAGGTGCGTGTTTATACGCCCGATCTGATGATTTATCAGACCGGGCCGGGCGGGATAACAACACAGCAGGATAGGAAATAACTGATCGGATTTTTATAAAAGGGGCGTATCCGTTCTCTCCATATCGGATGCGCCCTTTCTTCAGTGAACCGGATTTGCTTCTAAATCAATTCTTCCAGCTTGGCTAATGCCTTCTCCATGTTTTCGGGATGCGGTCCCCCCGCCTGGGCCATATCCGGTCTGCCACCGCCGCTGCCGCCCACAACCGGGGCCACGGCCTTGATGATGTTTCCCGCGTGGTACCGGCTTGCCAGATCCTTGGTAACCATACACAGGAGCATCGCCTTGCCTTCAACCTTGCTGCCCAGGAGAATGACACCGGAGTGCATCTTATCGCGCAGCTTGTCTCCGAAGTCACGCAGGGTCTTCACATCAGGGGCTTCAACAACAGCCGTCAGCACATTAACCCCTCTAATTTCTTTGGCCTTGCCGATCAGATCCGCCGAATCCTTGGCAGCCAGTTTGCCCTTGAGGGCGTCGATTTCTCTTTCCAGTTCCTTCTGGTGTTTCTGGATCCTCTCGATTCGGTCGGCAAGCTCCATAGGATTGGCCTTGAGGAGATCCGCCGCCTTCTTTAGCTCTGATTCGATGGCCTTGAAATATTTAATAGCCTCGGCGCCGGTCACGGCTTCGATCCTCCGGACGCCCGCTGCCACGGCCGATTCACCGATAACCTTGATGGCACCGATGTCGCCGGTGCGGCTTACATGGGTTCCACCACAGAGTTCCATGCTGAAATCGCCCATTTTCACCACCCGGACATTATCACTGTACTTTTCATCAAAGACAGCCGCCGCCCCGGTTTTCATTGCCTCTTCCTTGGGAAGGACCCTGGTGTTTACATCGGCATTCCGGCGGATATAATCGTTCGCAATGGTTTCGATAGCATCCAACTCCTCGGACTCGATCCGGGAAATGTGGGTAAAATCGAAACGGAGGCGCTCCGGTGTCACCGACGAGCCCGCCTGCTTGATATGATCTCCCAAGGTCTTCTTCAGGGCCGCATTGAGGACGTGGGTGCCGGAATGATGGGCCTCCGTCGCCCGCCGGGTGGCTTCGTCCACCTTGAGATTCACGATATCGCCGACCCTGATGGTTCCCTGCTTCATCTTGCCGATATGGGTGATCAGGGTATCGGTGGGGCATTGAGTATCCCATACCTCAAAGAGGTATCCGTCACCAGCAATGACCCCCGTATCCCCCACCTGGCCACCTTTTTCACCATAGAACGGCGTCTCTTCCAAGAAGATTTCGGCGTTATCCCCCGCTGAAACCTCATCGACTTCGGCGTCTTTTTTCAGAATTGCCGTGACCCTTGCCGTGGCTTCCGTAATGCCGTGATAACCGATGAACGTCGTGGCAATTCCCCGGACAGAAAGCCTTTTATAGCTGTCGGCAAAGGCCTGTTCGCCGCTCCCTTTCCAGGATTCCCGGGCCTTCTCCCGTTGAGCTTCCATGGCCTTTTCAAAACCGTCCATATCAAGAGAAAGGCCGTCCTTGCGGACGATATCCGCCGTCAGGTCCACGGGAAAGCCATAGGTGTCATAGAGTTTGAAGACAACCCCTCCGGGAATAATTTTTTCACCCTTATTCATGAGGATAGCCACTTCCTCACTCAAGATCCGCAGTCCCGTATCCAGGGTTTCGATGAAGCGCTGCTCTTCGTTGATCATAACTTTTCGGATAAATGATTCTTTTTCGATAAGATCGGGATATGCATCCTTCATTGTATCAACCACGATGGAAACAACTTCGTGGAGGAAGGGCCGGTCGAGGCCAAGAAGTTTCCCATGCCTGGCCGCCCGCCGGAGGATTCGCCGGAGGACATAGCCCCGCCCCTCATTACTTGGCAGGACGCCGTCGCCAATCAGAAAGGTAACGGCCCGGCTATGATCGGCAATCACCCGCATGGAGGCATCCGCATCCGCATTGGTTCCATGAACCCGCCCACTGATCCTGGCAATCCCTTGAATAATCGGGGTAAACAGATCCGTATCATAGTTGCTCTGCACACCCTGAACAATGGCAGCTAAACGCTCAAGACCCATACCGGTGTCTATGTTAGGTTTCGGTAGGGGATGTAAGTTACCATCCTTATCCCGGTCAAACTGGGTGAAGACATGATTCCAGATCTCGAGGTGGCGGTCGCAGTCGCACTCAACGGAGCATTCCGGACGGCCACAACCTACAGACGGACCCTGATCATAGAGGATCTCCGAACAGGGTCCGCAGGGACCGGTCTCTCCCATCATCCAGAAATTACTTTCCATTCCCATCCGGACAATGCGCTCCGCCGGGACACCCATCTGCTTGTTCCAGATTTCGAAGGCTTCATCGTCGTCCTGATAAATCGTGATCCAGAGCTTCTCTTTGGAAAGGGCCATCTTTTCAGTCAGAAACTCCCAGCCCCAAGCGATGGACTCTTTCTTGAAATAGTCGCCAAAGGAAAAATTTCCCAGCATCTCAAAGAAGGTATGGTGACGGGCCGTATAACCAACATTTTCGAGATCGTTGTGCTTGCCCCCGGCCCGGACTGATTTCTGTGAGCTTGTGGCCCGCGTATAGCCTCGATCCTCCAGCCCAAGAAAACAGTCCTTGAACTGTACCATCCCCGAATTGGTGAACAAAAGGGTCGGATCGTCCTTCGGGATAAGGCTGGAACTAGGAACGATAGTATGTCCGTGAGCCTCGAAAAATTTCAAAAATTTATCCCTGATGTCACTTGCTGTCGTCGTCATGCCCGTCTTCCTCCTCCGATCGGTTAATCATCTCGAAAATCAATCCCAGGGGGAACCCCTTGCCCATAAGATTTCTGGCAAGCCGTTGCTTACTTTTCAGATTGTTCCGGATGTCCCCGCTGGTTGTCTTTTTTCTGATTAAAGATATTAATGCCTGCGCTTCGCTACACTCTTGCCTGGCAGTGATGATCGCTTCCGCTACCACGGCTTCGGAAAGCCCTTTTTCAAGAAGGAAAGAGACGATTTTACGATTCCCGTACCCTTTTCCCGTCGCCAGGCGCCGCGCCTGGTTTGATGCGAAGACCTGGTCGTTCAAATACCCCAGCTCGCGAAAATAATCAATCGCCTCCGCGATAATCTCAATCTCAAACCCTTTATTTTTTAGTTTCCCTGCCAGTTCCCGTTCACCGTGATCCCGCAGGGCCAGTAGTCGCCAGCAGACCTTTTTCGCCTTGTTAAACTCCGAACGCTCCTCCATGGATCTTCATTATTCCGAGGTTCTGGTTTTCAATCCAAATTTATCCAGCACTCTTTCCTCTATCTCATTAATGATTTCAGGATGTTCTTTTAGGAAAACTCGCGTATTGTCCCTCCCCTGCCCCAGGCGGTCACCCTTGTAGGAATACCAGGCGCCGCTCTTTTCGATAATGGCGTTTTCCGCCGCCAGGTCAAGGAGATCTCCTTCCCGAGAGATGCCCTCGCCAAAGATGATATCGAATTCCGTCTCTCGAAATGGCGGAGCAACCTTGTTTTTAACTACCTTGACACGGGTGCGCATGCCAATGACATCCTGTCCCTGCTTAATGGAAGTTACCTTCCGGATGTCTAGGCGCATGGAAGCATAAAACTTGAGAGCATTACCACCGGTCGTAGTTTCGGGGTTGCCAAAGAAAACTCCTATCTTCATGCGTAACTGGTTGATGAAAATGACGGTCGTTTTCGATTTACTGATGCTGGCAGTCAGTTTCCTCAAGGCCTGAGACATCAGCCGCGCCTGAAGGCCCATCTGGGCGTCTCCCATCTCCCCTTCCAGCTCCGCCCGGGGCACCAGGGCGGCAACTGAATCCACCACCAGGACATCCAGGGCGCCGCTCCTCACCAATGTTTCGGTAATCTCCAGGGCCTGCTCTCCTGAGTCCGGCTGGGCAATCAGAAGCTCATCGGTATTGACACCGATTTTTCGGGCATAGGTCACATCCAGGGCGTGCTCTGCATCGATGAAGGCCGCCAGACCGTTCTGTCTCTGGGCTTCGGCTACGATGTGGAGGGCTAACGTCGTTTTACCGCCCGATTCGGGACCATATATCTCGATGATTCGGCCGCGCGGCACACCGCCTACCCCAAGGGCAATGTCAAGACTGAGAGTCCCCGTAGAGATCACCGGTACATCGATTTTTTCCGCACCGCCAAGCCTCATAATGGCCCCTTTTCCAAACTGTCGCTCGATTTGGCTGATGGCCAGATCAACGGCCTTGTTTCTGTCCATATCTACCCCCATCGTGAACCCTCCTTTTTCGATAAGTAATGGTCTGCAACTCGTGGCGCTTCTTTTACCCCTGAAGAGGAAACGCTGCAAGTCTTGTATATATTGCTCCCTGCGGCGACAGGCTGCTTTGGAACAACGCTACTTCCCCAACCGTGAAATTGCCAGCCGTCAGATTGCCCCCAGCCTCTACGGCCGGGGCCAGGCCGATAATCCTTTTGGGAACCTTAACCCGTCCCATGGTTAAATGCGCCCGGAAAGGCCGGTCCTCTTTCGGAAAACCCAGAAGGAATAATTCCTCCTCCAGATCTTTCTGGAGAGAAAGCAGGGGCTCCAATTGCCCGGATATTCCCAGCCAAAGGACCCGGGGCCGGGTCACGTCCGGGAACGCCCCTAGACCCTTGATCTCCAGAGCAAACGGTGGAACAGCAGTCATTCTCTTGGCACTGACCTCAGAAATATTTTCTACGTCGTGCGCCGCTATGTCACCGAAAAACTTCAAGGTCAGATGGATCCCTTCCGGCCGCAACCAGCGAATCACACCCTGGATGCTTTTTTTTAAACGGTTTTGCATCGCTTGGATATTTTCAAGAACAACCGCCGGCGGATCGATGGCCAGAAAAGCGCGGATATTTTTATTTTCACTCATGGTTTGTCTCCCCGGTCAGGTATCGCTTGAGCATGAGCAGCGCCGCCTGCGACGCAATGATCTTGACGCGGCGGCGATCCCAGCGGTAAGAGAACTTTCGGCAGACGGTTTTCGCGCCGTCGGCAAGGGCGATAAAGACGGTCCCTACCGGCTTGGCCTCCGAGCCCCCGTCAGGCCCTGCAATCCCTGTCGTCGCAAGTCCCAGATCCGAACCGGCAAGCATCCTTACACCTTCCGCCATGAGACGGGCCGTCTCTTCACTGACGGCACCGTGCTTTTGGAGGATATCTTCCGTAACCCCGAGGAGATCCGTTTTCGATCTATTGCTGTAGGTTACAAGCCCCCGCTCAAGATACGTGGAGCTGCCCGGGATATCAGTCAGACGATCGGTAATCAACCCGCCAGTGCAGGATTCGGCAACGGAGACCGTACGTCCCTGCTCTCTGAGCAGTCCTGCTACGACGCCTTCCAGGGTTTCTTCGTCATAGGCAAAGATATATGGGCCGAGGCGTTTGTGGATCTCCTCCTCCGCTTTTTTTACCCTTAACCAGGCTGCGGCTTCCACGGCATCTCTCGCGGACAACACCAGATGATTCTCCGGGAAACGGGGGTAGAAACCGACGCCGACGCCGAGCCCCGGCAGATCTATCCCGGCTACCGCCTGGTCTACCGCCGCTTCGCCGAGACCGAAGATCTTCATGGTTCGGACCGCCGGATATTGCGATTCCTCGGGAAAAGAGCGGCGAAAGAGAGGAAGGACGACTTCCGGCAACATTCTTTTTACCTCGACCGGGACGCCCGGAATGACGGCAAGGACCTTTCCCCGGACCTGCAGGGAAAACCCGGCAGCCGTTCCCACTGGATTATCAAGTATTTGAGCTCCCTGGGGAAACACCGCCTGTTTGGCATTGTTCTGGGTCCATTTCCAACCGTACCTGGAAAAGATCGCCTTGATATGATTCAAAACCACTTCGTCCGTATAGAGCGGCAAGTTGAAAGCCCTGGCCACAGCGGCAGTTGTAATATCGTCGGCCGTCGGTCCAAGACCGCCGGTAATGATAACGGCATCCGTCAAGGGCAGGACGAAATCAAGAGCCTTCTTGATCATCGCCTCGTCATCTCCCACGGACAGGGTTGCCGCAACCTGCCAGCCCTGGAGATGGAACTGGCGGGCAATGAGCGCGGTATTTGTATCCTGGATGCCGCCGCTCGTCAATTCGTTGCCAATGGTAATAATACCGGTCTTCAAATCATCTCCCTGCCCTGCTCACAGATTCACATAGCGGATCAGGATGTGCAGGATTGCATTTGCGTAAATGCCCGCCGCGACGTCGTCCATAACAACCCCGTATCCACCGGGCAAATGCTTCTGGAAGAAATTGGCGGGAAAGATCTTTACAATATCAAAAAAACGAAAAAGCACAAACCCCACCAGCAGGTGGGGAACCGTAGGCAACACGAGAAACATCGCCCAGATGAAACCGGTCCATTCATCAACGACGATCCGGGAGGAATCCTTCTCCTGGAAGATCTTTTCCGCCTCCTGAGACGTATAAAAGGCTAGAAAAGTAAAGGCAACCACAGTCACAATGTACAGCGGCCAGGACAAAGGTGAGAGGACCAGATACAGGGGAATGGCGGCGACGGTTCCCGCCGTTCCCGAAGCAAAAGGGAAATACCCGCTGCCGCAGCCTGTGGCAATGACCTTGATAAGGGATTTGTTCAGGGATCACCTCACCCAAGTAGTTGATCAAGCTATCCTCTTTTCTCCCGTCTGTCAACAGAAAATCCCTTAGCAATAGAACGATCGCTCTATTGCTAAGGCGCCTCCCATGAAAGACCTACACTCCACTCCTGGCCCCTGGCCATCGTCCATTTGGACGGCGGCGCTTTTTTTACCTCCTGCAAGAGACAATCCATCCGGAGCTGCGGGGGAAACCAATCATTATGGGGGTGGAGGGAACGGGGCACCGTGGCCTGCGCCAGTTACGCCGCCAAAAGGCTGGTGATTAAACGGGGAGCATCTCTCCATGAGATCAGACATCATCGGGGCATACGGCAAGGGGAAGAGGGGCGAACCAACCATTAAGGGAGCAGACCCAGTTCTACGGAGACAACCACCGCAGACACCTGGGTCCGCCGATTTTTTACATTCCCCGAAAAAGCGCCGATAATTCGTCTACGGCAGCGAAGACAGATAAGAACGAAGATTGACCTTTTTGTTGTTTAAACCAAGTTTATTCCGGATGTGATTCCGGTGCAGATCAATAGCGCTCTTGGAAACATTCATGATCGCAGCGATTTCCTTGGTCTTCTTTGCATCTCTGATGAGGCTGGCCACCTGAATCTCTTTGGGGGTGAAACCCAGATACGTCGAGGTCAGCTTCATGAGGAAAGGAGATATGATTTCGCCAAGATGCATATCGATAATATCCACCAGGATCGCCTGGGTTTCGTTCAAGGGGGTGGCCTTAAGTTTCCCAACATAAGGCAGGACCAGTTCCTTGACATTGGCGATAACTCTGACCCCGACTTCGTTCTTGTCATCTTCCCGATGCTTCAATAGCACCTTCAGAGCGGCATTCAGCTCTTCGAGAGACTTGGCGGTGGCCTCCAGTTCCATTTCCCGTCTCTTCAACGCCTCCTCAGCAACCTTTTTCTCAGCGTTTTCCTGTTCCAATATCTTATTGATCCTGAGAAGCTCCGATACTCTTTCCTCGCCCCTTTTCTCCGTTTCTTCTTGACCCTTACGAAGCATTTTCTTCCTCCTCAATTATTTAAGATTATACTGTTCATGGCTTGCATACCTTTGTTTCATCCACTACGAGGTTAATCATATATAACTTCTTTGATAACATGCCTTTTATATCAGCCCTAATCTGTTGGTAGCAGTACAAGACAAAAGATAAAAAATCAAGCTTTTTTTAAAATAATATTACTATAAAACATAAAGTAGGATATTTTTAGCAATCGAAATAATTTCATGATTTTATGATTGACAGCCGCAAGCCTTTCCGATAGTACTCCAAACAAAATATAAGCAGGATTAAAGATAAAAAGTTCCTGAATCCTATAAAGAAGGTTTGCTCGTCGGATATGTAAAATGTATAGTAAAATGAGAAAAATATTTGTCGCGATCATGCTAATTTTTACCGTCGGCTTTGCCGCTAATGTCCAGGCGGAAAATGCTACGATCTTCAAAATCGGAGAGGACATTACGATTGAAGAAGGGGTGCATATAAATCATGTCTTGGCGATCAATGGCCAAATCACGGTCTCAGGGACTGTCGAGGGAAACGTTATCGCTATTAACAAATCCATTGTTCTGACCAGAAAGGCCGTGGTCAAAGGGAATATCTTAACCGTAGGCGGCGTCATAGTCAGGGGTAAGGGGGCGGAGGTTCAGGGAACGATCACAGAGATTAATTCCTCAAACATCTCAGACGCTATCACCACAGTTTTGAGTGGTGAATGGGAAGGTTGGTCGTGGGTATTCGCAATCATTTCCCTTACTATCTTCTTCAGCGTATTGATCATTGCCGTCCTGATTGTAGTCCTGATACCCAAACCCGTCAGGGTCATTGCTGCTTCCATTCAGGAGGAAACTGTAAGGATTACCCTCTGGGGACTTCTGGGAATGGTGCTGGTTGTCCCATTAGCTATTTTATTGACCATCTCCGTCATCGGCATTGTGTTGATACCTTTGGAGATGATCCTGATTGTTTCTGCGGGGCTGCTGGGTTTCATCGCCATGTCCCAGATTCTCGGACAGAAGCTATATGCATTGTTTAAGAGACCTCCCCAGCACATCATCCGGGAAACATTCTGGGGTCTAGTCGTCTTGTGGTTAATCGGCTGGATACCCTACATAGGCTGGATGATCAAGGTCCTTGCCCTGATGATGGGGCTGGGCTCCGTCATCTATACTCGCTTCGGCTCCCACTCGCCAAAAAGGCAACAGCCTGTCATTAAGGAGACTGCCTTCAAGTCCGCCCCTTGAATACGGACCTCTGTCCCTTTCTCGCTCACATAAGCTCAGGCAAGGCGCTTCAAGGCATCGACAAGTTCCCTCACAGATTGCGCCGACTTTTTCAGGGCTGACATCTCCCCATCGGTCAGGTGAAGTTGCATGATCTCCTCAACGCCCCTTTTGCCTAATTTTACCGGAACGCCGATGAACAGGTCTTGAATATCATACTCCCCCTGGAGATAAACTGCACAGGGAAGGATTTTTTTCCGATCTTTGAGGATTGCCTCGGCCATCTCCACCGCCGCTGCCGCCGGGGCATAGAAGGCGCTGCCCGTTTTCAGAAGGCCGACGATTTCCGCCCCCCCGTTGCGAGTTCTGTCTACCAGTGCCTCAATACGCTCAGGGGAGAGAACTTCCGGCAACGGAATACCGGCAACGGTGGAATAGCGCGGCAGGGGAACCATTGTATCGCCATGACCACCCAGAACGGTGGCGTGGATATTCTCCACCGATACCTGCAATGCCACCGCAATGAAGGCCCGGAACCGTGCCGCGTCGAGGACGCCCGCCATACCTATCACCCTGTTTCTCGGAAAACCACTGACTTCGAAGGCAACATGACACATCGCATCCAGAGGATTGCTGACAATTATCAAGATGGCTGCCGGTGAATACTTGACCACTTCCTGCACTACAGCTTTCATGATCCGGGAATTGATTGTCAGGAGGTCATCCCTGCTCATACCGGGCTTGCGGGGAACACCCGCCGTGATGATGACAATGTCCGATCCTGCCGATTCTTCATAGCTGTTCGCTCCCATGATTATAGCGTCGTGTTTTTCAATGGGCGCCGCTTGCGCAAGATCCAGGGCCTTGCCTTGAGGAACGCCTTCCAGAACGTCTATCAAGACCACATCACATAATGCTTTCTCCACAAGGCGCTGGGCGATGGTCGCCCCCACATTTCCAGCTCCAATAACCGCTACCTTCTTGTCCATGATACACCTTTCGCAGGTTTAATGGCGCTTCATAATGTCGCATCATTCCCTTGTCAAGATGTTTTATGAATCTTGACGGCTTCGTAAAAAGATCCGGATGCTGCGTTGCGCTGCATCCTTCGTCACTGCGGCGTACTCCAAGTACGCCTCATTCTTCAGGATTAGCGCGCCTTGCCTGCGGATCTTTTTACGAAGCCATCGATTATGGCCAAATTTACAACTTCTTACGAGGGCGTCAATCCTGGGCATTCCTATGTTTTTTCTTGAAGTCTCGTCGTCACTTCGCTATATGCCAACGGACGCTGTCTAACCGTTACTCAATGAGGGAATCTGCCATGTTGCATAAAGATTTCGAACGGATTTTTCATCCCCGCCGCGTCGCTGTCGCCGGTGTATCGACGGAGGGTTTCGGCTTCGGCCGGGGAATTTTTCTTTCGCTGTTGTCCATGGGTTTTGAGGGGGAGCTTATCCCCGTCAATCCCCGGGGAGGTGAAATGCTGGGGAGAAAGTTATATCGAAGCATCGATGAAATCCCGGGAAACATAGATTTTGCCGTTATTGCCGTGGCAGCATCGAGGGTGCCGGAAACCCTCGAACAATGCCGGAGAAAGGGGGCACTGGGGGCCGAAATCATTTCCTCCGGTTTTCGGGAGTTAGGAACGCCGGATGGCGTTGCCCTGGAAGACGAGATTCGCACCATAGCTCGCAGAGGGATTAGGGTCATCGGTCCTAATTGTTTCGGTATTTATTGTCCCCGCAGCGGGCTCACCATGCTTCCCGGACCGGATCTGTCCAGAGAAAGCGGTCCCGTCGCCTTCATTTCCCAAAGTGGAGGCATGTCTATAGATTTTGCCTTCATGGGCCCCTGGACAGGCGTCCACTTCAGCAAAATGGTCAGTTTTGGCAATGGAGCCGACCTTCGAGAGACGGAGCTGCTGGAGTATTTCAAAGACGATGACGAAACTGGTATTGTATCACTGTATGTGGAGGGGGTGGAAGACGGTGAGCGATTTATCAGGGCCCTTCGAGAAACATCTGCGGTCAAACCTGTCGTCGTTTACAAAGGCGGGCTGTCGGAAGCCGGGCAACGGGCGGTAACAAGCCATACCGCCTCTCTGGGAGGAAGCCGGGTTATCTGGGAAGCAGCCATCCGCCAAGCGGGGGCGATTCAGGTCCAAAGCGTCGAAGAAATGGCTCATACCTGCCTCGCTTTTTCCCTGCTGCCCCTCCGGATTTACCGGGGAATCACCGTTGCCGGCGGGGGCGGCGCCCTGGGGGTGGCTGCCTGTGACATGGCGGAAGCTTACGGTCTGTCCCTCCCCCATCTAAAAGGAGATGTTTATGAGGCCGTCTTATCCTGTTTACCTAAACCCGGCTCCAGCGCCGCCAATCCCATCGACATCGCCAATCCCTATGTGGCCCCACGCATGATCCGGGAGGCATTGATCCAGGCGGCAAAAGATGAACGGGTGGATATCCAGATCCAGGCGCCCCTGTTGTATCATTTCAAGGCCCTGAGCACACTGATGGGCATGAAGTCCTTTCAGGAAATAACCCCTTATCTCGAAATAGCTGCGGATGCCAGAGAAGTTGCTGATATCACTGGAAAACCAGTGGTGGTTGTCCTTCCCAATCCGAGAAGAGGGGAGAAAGATATGGATGTGGAAGAACTGTTCCGACGGGCAAGAAGGTCCTTTTTAGAAAGGGGAATCCCTGTCTTTGATATGCTGTCAGACGCCATGCGGGCAATCCATCATGTATCTGCATATGCAGCCGCCCACAGACGAGAGGATTAATAAGCAAAACTCACCAAATCCTGAATGTCAGCGGCCGCGATTTACATACCACAGCACTTCTTGAATTTCTTGCCGCTGCCGCAAGGACAGAGGTCATTTCTGCCAATCTTGGGAGATTCTCTTTTTACCTGTTTTGGTTTTACCATCTCGCCGTCTTTGAAATACCATTTACCCGCCACTTTTTCAAAAACGGCAAGTTCATGATGTTGAAGCCGTTTATTCTCCATAGAAAAACCGGCTATGAATTCAACCGTTCCCTGATCATCAGCGGGGCCTCCCGCTTCGGTTTGAATAATCTCAAGCCCGTTCCATACGGATGATTTTGACCATTTTAAAGCGCCCTCCTCATCCCAATCCTCCCTGGAATCGGGGTGTATGGTATCGTGTATATACGGTATTTCCTGTAACGTGTAGGCGCTGTATCGCGAACGCATCAACTGCTCCGCCGTTTCCGGATTTCTCTCCCCTCTTATGAATGGTTCACAACATTTTTCATAAGTCTTTTCTGAGCCGCATGGACAATCCATCTATTTCTCCTCCCCGTAGCATTCACAAACCGCATTTTATTGTTGATGCCGGAACGACGCAATGGCAACATAAAACTGAAATTAATGATGTATGATTCATCAAGCGTGAAATTCAGGAGATACCGCTCGCTCTAAGATGGACTTGATAAATGCGTTCAGAGTTTTCCCTTCATTCATAGCATGGGATACAAGTCTTTGATGCAGCGATGGATCAAGTCGGATATTGAACGACCCCTTGAAGGGTTTTTCCGGTTCTCTGCCAGCCTGAGCACACATTTCAAGATAATCATCAACAGCTTCTTCAAAGGAACGCTTGAGAGAATCAACGTCTGTTCCTTCGTAACTGACCAAAGCACGAATAAATTCAATCTTTCCGAAGAAAACGCGATCATTGTCACTGTAATGGACAGAACCGAAATAACCTTTAAATGACATCATGTCTTTCATATTAATCCCTCGTTTCTCAATACCTGCGCCACCTGTTCTATCTGATATCGCTTTAGGAATGGGGACGGATGAGGACGGTGAAGACTTATTGGAGCCCCTATTTGATAATCGAATCTTACCCGTGATCCTCCGGTTTTCCCCGCCTTCACTTGGACATATCCAAATCCGGCAAGTAACGTTTGTAATTCCTGCCATGCGAAATCAACTGGCATGGATAGGAATCTTTTCAGGAGCTTTTCGTGTTTGCTCATGGTTGTAGATTATAACAGAAGGAGGTAAAAAGCAACTAAAATAAGTTGCAAATTATACTTAGCAAACAAAAACATTACGAAGCGTTCGTGTTGCAACGAAAGCAGGATATCAACAAATCAGACCTTCGCAAAATCGGCTACTGAGCAGGCATATCAACGCTGCATGGTGATCGACAACCTGAATCATTACATACGGCAAGGGCTCATCAAAATTATCTGCCAATAGGGAAAATTATATGTTTTCTTGAAAAAGGCAAGTCCATCTCCACGGTTATTTTAAAACGCCCGGCGCTGCCAGGAGACGGGGCGGCATCTGGGGGTCTCGACAGGTTTTGAAATCACACGTACCCAGGCGGCCCCAGTGATTGACCGCCGCGACCCAGCGCCGGGCAACCTGGTATTTCTGGCGGTCCTGATCGTCTTCTTCGCCTTTCATCTCGAGGATGAGGGTTCTACCGTTCTTGAGTCGGACCAGGTAATCCGGTTCGAAATGATGCTGGGCTCCTTCATACTCATAAGGAATCAGCAAGAAAGGCCGATCGTTTCTCACATAGCAGAAGACATGGTCGGTCTGCTGCTCCAGATAGAAGGCAGCGGTCTGCTCCCAGGTGCTGTCCAGGACAACAGCGTTAATGTGGGAGCGAATCGTGCTGTGCACATTGCGTTTCGTCGTAAAATCAACATCGGATGTAGCGCCGATAGGCTTATAGCGGTTGAGGATAGGCAGGAGCGGCGTTTCGCCTTCCTACTCATTGGGTACAATGGCGTCAAGAAGCAATTCTTTGATGCGACGGACATATTTCTCCAAACCCAGTTCACATTGATGCTGCCCCCGGAAGTCAACCTTTTCGGCGATGTACCGGGGGACAATCCTGAGAACCTGTGGAAAAAGCTCATGCCTTGCCAGTCCGCGTGTTCGGGCGTTTCCTTGGACGGGGGCCTGTTCTCCCTCACCCACCAGGGCGGCAACAACATGCCGGGCGATTTCAAATTCGATCTCCTGCAGGTGGTGACGAGCCCAGTATTCTGCACGGTCATGTTTGACATATTCACCTATGCCGCCGCCATGTACACCATCCTCCAAATGATCCGCCACGATCCTTACAAATGTTGCGGTTCTAATCCCTTTTGCCCCCATGGCTGATGCCGATGATCTCATAGCATATGAAGATTGGCAAATTACATTCCCGCTTAAACGGAGGCTTTTTTACGCCTAGCCTTGGCAGGCGGCATAGCCTCGATCAGGGCGCGCAGTACTTTGTTCACGGAATCAGAGGTCTGAAATACTTCAGATACGTCAGGATCAAGCGCTACGACAACCAGTCCCTCATTCTGCTGGCTGGCGAACCGATTAGGTTTTGCCTTCCGATAATCGAAGTTATACTCCGATCGCATATCCTCCTTAATGCCTGGGGTCGTTTTAGGTGCCGATATTTTCTTCATAATTCTCCCGTTCTTTCTTTGTGATCCATCTTAACTCAGTTCGGTGCACCGAACTAATTAAACATTACGTATTAATTAAGCAATCTCCGGCAGCGCCTTCGATTTTCACGCCAGTTTTGGACCGCTTTCGGAATCGTTTCCCCCTGCATACGTCTACTGTGCCACCTCGGCGATTTTTGTTTCGATGCCCTGCTTCAAGGCTTCCAGGGCGATGATAAAAGTCTCTCTGTCTTCCAGAGACTGGGCCTGTATATCCACAAGGGAGATTTTCGTCTGTACCTGGTCCATAGTATTGAACAATTTCTGTATTCGCGACGGGGTAGCCCCGTCCGGGATTTTTATTTTTGGTTTCATCTGCTCACGATACCGTTGGTACTCCTTGAGCATGCTCTGGTCTTGTTTTTTTCTGGCGATTTTGACCAAAACATTCTTAGGAACCGAGGGGTCCGTACGGCACTCGTCCCGTATCTCTTTCGGAAGCCGGTTCAGCGAAAGGGTCTCCGAGATGGTTGCCTTGGATTTATTGAAAATCCTTACCAGATCATCCTGTTGATATATGTGGTCATTCTTGAGGCGATCAAAGGCCTCCGCTTCCTCAATGGGGTTGAGATCCGATCTGGTGATGTTTTCGATTAGGGAAAGTTCCGTAGAATTGACATTTTCCTTGTAAATAGCCGGAATGACCGTCAGGCCGGCCTTCCTGGCCGCACTGCACCGCCTTTCTCCGGCCACAATATACAGGAGCCCGTCCGGTCCCCGCCGGAAGAGGGGCGGCTGCAAGATGCCCTGCTGACGGATCGATTCCGTCAGTTCAGCTAGCGCGACGGGATCGAAGTATTTCCGGGGCTGATCCGGATCGGGCAGCAGATCGTTCAACGGGATTATATACAACTGGTTGGAGATGAAGTTTTCGTCTGACGACATAAGATCCTCCTTGGCGGCATTCGATTGATCGGTATCTGTGATACTATAAAATCACGTTTTCCATTCAAAAGTCCTGATCAGGTCTTTGAAGTAGCTCCATCTCTTTGTCAGATGCTGATAGCGTCCGGCGACGATCCCCGGAGAGATGCCAAGTTTGCCAGCTAAACAGCCGATTTCAACTTTGGAACGGCATGCGTGGATTTCACTATCGTAGTGGGAAGGGATCAGATATTCGGCGGCAAACCGGTTGGCCCTTTCCTCGCGTGGATCATCGCTGCTGCCGTCATTGATGAGCAAATCTTTCTTGCTGTCGTGCAAAATGTGGCCTGCCTCGTGGAAGAAAGAAAACCAGAATTTGTCTTCGCTTTTCCCTCGCAGACAAAGGAGGATCATTGCTTTTTGCGATGATAGCCACCTGGTGGCGCCGTTCCAGGGCACCTTTTTCATCTCCCGAACCAGCGAAATGGCCACCCCTGCGTCCGCACAAAGCTTTTTCATTTCCGGTTCAAACCCTTCGGGTTCTTCGCGGGTCAGACTGCGGACCGCTTGCAGGGCCTTCTGAAAACGATCCTTGTCATAGGGTTTGCATTCCATTTTCTGGGCAAGCAATTCGCCTTGCCTGATCCATGCGGATGCCGGACCCGGGCGCGATTCAAAACACTGCGATCGCCTCGCCGCTACGGCAGGGGCATCCCAGACGTCATGCCATGCACCGACACTGCTGACACCATAAAAAGCCAGGGTTTCCCGAAGTAATTCAATGTCCTCTTGCACGGGTTTCACATAACCGCGTTCCTTGAGTTCTTTAGTGGGGATGGTTTTCAGCCAGTCCAGATCCGGCGTCATCCGCTCTTGTTCCGCAAGCCTGGCTAACTGTTCCTGGTACTGGAGTTCCAGATTGTTCCAGTAACGGGCGGGCACGCCGGTCACCAGTTCAAGGCGGTTTGCGGTTTCGTAAGAGATGGGCTGATCGCCCTTGAAGATTCTGATCAGCGTCTGCACTGTCAAGCCGGTCCGCATCGCCATTTCTTTCTGGGACATGCCGAGCGATGCCATGACCTCCTGGAGGGTCTTTCCGGGGGGTACTGCATAATCGGGAGTAAATCCGTACTTCTTTCTGTTCTTCATATTTAAATTTTCAGTGTGTATCTACAATTTCAATAACTTCGATTTCTGTAACCCGTTTCCTGTCAATTCCGCCGTCATCGTGCACGCGAATCGGCTCGTTGGCCGGGATGAGCAGTAGTCGATACGGATGTTCCAGATCAATGGAAAACTGTCCGGTCCGGTTTCCGGACAGTTCATGAAAACGCGTGGGGGGAAGGTGAGACATATCCGATAATGCATCGGCCGCCTTTAATTCCATCAGTCGTTGCCTGAGCTTCTCAGCACATTTCGTTCCAAGCTGTTTCTGCATTTCCTTTTCCTCGGAGCAGATCTTTTGCAGCTTCTTTGTTCTGAAATATATATCCATTACGTCGCTATGTCAAATAATAATTAACATGTTGTGTTAATAAATATTTAATTGCATGGCTGTGCCCAGCGAGAAACCCTAAAAACGGTTGTCTGTCGTGATGTTGCCTGGTAGTATCTTTAAACTGCATAGCGTTGACGCGACACGAGGTCCTTGTCAGCGCTGTGCGGCATTATAAGTGTGATGATTATGATGTAAGTTTAAGTTTGATATTTCATACACCCGATGATTAGAAAATGTAAAGGAAAATGGAGACGTGATCTCCTGATTTTCCTCATAATTTTACTTCGCAAATCAGCGAGATTTACCAGATCGCCTGAACACCATACTCCGGGATGCGGCGCCTCATTCCCTCCTCCTTTTATACCCCTTGACAGGCCTCCGAAATAGATGTTAGGAGGCGCCAACATTTATAAGGACAACAAGGCAACTTTGCATGACGCATCAAACCCTGATCAAAAAGATCGTTTTACTGTCGATGGCTGGCTTTTTCTTGGCCATTATCGCCGTTGCCTTCCATCACCATGACCGCTCTTTTTTATTGACCTCGTGCTCCATCTGCAAGGTAAAAAGCTCCCTCTCCGGAACATTCAATAAAAACAAAATAGATGCCGCTCCGGCGGTAGCTGCAATCTTTCTTGGCTCGACAGCAATCTTCCTTGCATTATCGACAGTCGTGCCCGGAGCCACAACCATCTTCATCTCTTCCCAGGTAGCCTGCATCTACCCCAACAAGGCCCCCCCGGCCAGGTCTTAATTCTACAAACCCACAGATTTTATTACGATTGCCGCCGTAGAAACCCGTTTCAGGTTTCGCGTGTGTCCTGGCAATCTTAAATATAATTGAAAATTTAACCCAAATGAAGGAGAAAGAAAAATGAATTGTCCCATTTGCATTATACCATTGAATGTAGCAGAACGTCAGGGTGTCGAGATCGATTTCTGTCCGAAATGCCGGGGCGTCTGGCTGGACCGGGGCGAGCTTGATAAGATTATCGAGCGGTCCACGCTGGAAACACCTTCCCGTCCTTATCCCGAGCAGCGGTATAATGACGGCCGTAGTCAGCAGCCCTATGACAAGCATCACGATGAGCATCGCGGTGAGCATCATCAAAAAAAGCGTAGTTTTCTCCATGATTTATTTGATTGAGAGGTAGAAGGAAGTAGCATGGATACTCAACGCCGTAAGGAGAGGGTCGCCGTCCTTTCTGTCGTCTCCAACACGACCCTTGTGGCCATGAAGTTGGTTGTGGGCCTGATGATCGGGTCTGTCTCCATCATCTCGGAGGCGATTCACTCCGGCGTTGACCTCCTTGCCGCCATTATCGCGCTGTTCTCGGTTAAGACCTCCAGCATCCCGGCGGACAGCGAACACCCCTTCGGACATGGGAAAATCGAGACTCCGGCACCATCGAAGCCCTGCTTATCTTTGTGGCAGCAATCTGGATCATCTTCGAGGCAGTGAAAAAGCTTATGAATCCGGAGCCGATCGAGGCCATCGGTTGGGGCGTAGGGGTGATGCTGATTGCAGCGATAGTCAACATTATCGTATCGGAGATGCTTTTCAAGGTCGGCCGGGAAACGGATTCCGTTGCCTTGCAGGCCGACGCCTGGCATCTGAAAACGGATGTATACACATCCGCCGGGGTTATGGGCGGTCTGGCCCTGATCTGGATCGCTCAGTGGCTTTTCCCCGGGCAGGATTTCTTCTGGCTCGACCCGGTTGCCGCTCTGGGCGTCGCCCTGCTCATTATGAAAGCGGCTTATGATCTGACCACCCAGTCTGCTAAGGACCTCCTGGATGTCCATCTTCCCAGGGGGGAAGTGGACTGGGTCCGGCAGCGCATCGTCGAACAGGAAGGCATCATTCACGGTTACCACGATCTGCGGACGCGCAAGGCGGGGCACTACCGTTTTGTCGAGTTCCATCTGAAAGTTGAGCCCCACATGTCGGTGATGGAGTCCCACGCGATTGCAAAAGAACTGTCAAATAAGATCAAAGATCGCTTCCCCCATACAACAGTCACCATCCATATCGAGCCCTGTGACAGCAACTGTATAGATAAATGCATCGCCGGATGCCTCCTGACCGAGCAAAAAAGGCAGGAAATGCATAGCAAAAATTGAATATCCACATTAAACACGATTGCTTTGCAAAAAGTCAGCAAATATAACAAGATAAGGAAACTTCTATGAAACGATCGAAACTGTTTTTTATCCTGCTAATCATCCTCCTGTTTGGTTGCAGCGAGGGTTTGAAGGGCGTGGAATCAGACTATACTATCAAAATGACCGGCGCCGACCAGTTGCCGTTCAGCGGTCACTATACAATCGCCGGTACAGGGGCCATGCCCAAGCCTGTCCAGGTCACCGGGAAGATCCCCGCGGAATTCTCAGGCAAGGGCTTGGCGGCAGCCTGCGTCATTAGGAAAACGACTGTCGAAGGCACGCTGAAGGTGGAAATCATGCACGGGAAAGAAGTCGTGTCCACCGCGGAAACCGCTGCTCCATACGGGATAATTACCCTTGGTAAAATCCCTGATACGAATTCCATCATCAATCAGATCCTGGGGAAGATATTGGGATAGGCGGGAAATATTATGATGCCGGACCCTGAGTCATGGCATTGAGTTTGTCCCTCTTGACTTTCAATGGATAAAAGGTAAAGTCAGGGGCATACTAATAAATATGGAGGTTGATGATGGAGCTGAAAGAGGCGATAAAAAGTCGGAGAAGTATCAGAAAATTCAAACCCGTCGAAGTTCCCCGCAGT
Organism: Syntrophales bacterium; assembly: GCA_023231165.1. Lineage (GTDB taxonomy): Bacteria > Desulfobacterota > Syntrophia > Syntrophales > UBA8958 > UBA8958. The sequence goes on from JALNVY010000004.1 coordinate 27,833, forward strand.
CTGATTGAAGAGATACTGGAGGAGGCCCGCTGGTCGCCATCCTGGGGAAACACGCAACCATGGGAGTTCTACGTGATCACCGGTCAGCCCCTGGCGGAACTCAAACGGCTGAATAGCGAAAAGTCCTTGAGCGGCGGGCTTCCTGCCCCTGATGTTCCCATGCCGGAGAAATGGCCGGAGGCGATGAAAGGCAGGTATGGAGAACTGGGAAGGGTAGTTCTGGATACCCTGGGAATTCCCCGGGAGGACAAGGAGGCTCGGAACCGATACTATCTTGGCATGTCGGGTTTATTCGACGCCCCGTGCCTGCTGGTAGCCTGCATCCCCCGGGACTTGCAGATGGAGTATGCCATGCTCGATATCGGTCTCATTGTCCAGACCGTCTGCCTCCTTGCTCATGACCGGGGGCTGGGGAGCTGCATCATGGCCGCCGCTGTCGTCTATCCGGATTTACTGAGGAGCATCGCGGACATACCTGATGACCGGCGGGTCGTTGTCGGCGTAGTCTTGGGTTATCCGGACGACTCCTACCCGCTAAACCACTTCGAGCGGCCGCGCGCGAAAAAAGAAGATTTTACCCGCTGGGTGGATTGATTAATCGGATGTTCCCAAGCATGGCGATTTTTTGCGAGGGGCTAAATAAGGCTTACTACGGACATACGGCCTCCCCCACGGATATCCTCGTACGCAAGGATGTCAATAATCCGCAGGCCAAGGGTTTGCTGGGAACCGTCGCGAAATACGCCGGCGGCAAATGACCGCTGATTATACCTCCTGCCTTTCTCCGAATTCGCAGGACAGGACAAAGAAGTCCTCATCCAGGGCGGTCTTGACTGCGTAGGGAAGTTTCCTGAACAGGCGGATCATGGCGGCGTTACGATGCGAGGTATAGGCCACCATACCGGAATAACCATTCCCCATGGCCCCTTGGGCGAGCTTGGTCAGGATGACGTGGGCAATCCCTTTGCCCTGCCAGTCTTTGGAAACGGAAAAGGCGACTTCCACCCGGTTCTGGGCCGGTTCAAGGTTATATTCGCCCACACCGATCACCCTTTCCAACCCTCCTTCCCCCGTGGCAGCGACAACGGTCATGTTCTTGACGTAGTCCACCTGATACATGTCCGATAGTTGTTCCTGATAAAAGGTAGCGCGCAACTGGAAGAACCTTGTCGATACATCCTTGTCGTCCATGGTGTAGAAGTGTTCCTGGATGGGGCGGATATCCGTCGGTTTGACGGGACGGAAGGTAACCCGGCCGCCGCCGTACTCACGGATTTCTTCCAGCCATACGGGATAGACGCCGAAGAGGGATTCGTTCAGGGTGCGCTCCGGGCTGATCAATCCCAGTTCCCCTGCCTGTTGGAAGAGCTCTTCCCGAAAGGCGGGGTGGGCGATGCTGATCAGGGCCATGGCCCGCTCCTGGAGACTTTTCCCGAAGAGATTGACCATGCCGTATTCCGTGATGACATACTGAATATAGCTTTTCGATATGAACACCGCCCCGCAGTCCAGTTCGGGGACGATGTTGCTCTTCTTGCCATCCGGCGTCGCAGCGGACAGGACGATCATTGATTTTCCCTCCGGATTGGCCAGGGCGCCGATGACAAAATCAGCCATGCCCGTAACCCCGGAGAAATAATTCTCGGGCAGGGCGTCGGCGGCAATCTGTCCCGTCAGGTCAATAGCCGTGGCGGCATTTACGGAGGTCATCCGCTCCTGTTGGGCAATAATTACGGGGTTATTTACATAGTCGGCGGGATGGAATTCAATGGCGGGATGGTTATGGAGGAATCTGTACAATTCCTCCCCACCAATGGCCGATTCCGCCACGAGTTTTCCCTCCTGGCTGCTCTTATAACGGTTCGTGATCACCCCTTCCTTCATGAGGTGCATGAATCCGTCCGTCATGAACTGGGTATGGACTCCCAGGTCGCGCTTGTCCTTTAAGGCTCTGAGAATGGGACCGGTATATTCACTCAGTCCCACATGGATCGTGGCGCCGTCCTCAATCAGGCAGGCAACCAGTTCGGCAATCTTCCGGGCCGCCTCCGTTTCCGGATGTTCCTGAACCGACGGCAGCGGTGCGTCCCATTCCACAAATATGTTTATATCCCGTACATGGAGGAAGGTGTTCCCGTTGATGCGGGGCATCTGCGGGTTGACTTGGGCGATTACGAGATCCGCCGCCTGAGCTGCCGCTCTCGTAATATCGACGGATACCCCCAGGCTCATCCATCCGTATTCGTCGGGCGGGCTGACCTGAATAAGGGCACAGTTGATGGGCAACTTCCGGGAACGAAAAAGCCGGGGGATGGAGGAAAAACCCATCGGGGTGAGAAAGCGTCGGATGCCTCTGAGCTGTTCCGTCCTTCCCGACCCCTGATAGATGCTCCGGAAGGAAAAGATATGCTCCAGTTCCTGGCGATGTTTCGTCAAGTCGATGGTTGCTTCCAATGACAGGAGGCGGAGAATCTCCAGGTCGGAGAAACGGGCGCGGTTTTTAATGAGTGCTTCCACAAGATGGCGGGGCGAGCCGCAGGTGGAGCTAATGAAGACCCGCTGGCCGGAATGGATCATGGCAATGGCTTCCTCTGCCGTCCTTAATTTTTGCCTGTATTCTTGCATCGTTTAAATCCTCCCTGTAATCATTAACGGCGATATGACACATAGAACAGAATAATTCACCAAATTTTCTCCTATTTTCTTTCCTTGTGCAAAAATGACAATCCATTGTATATTACTGCATGGTTGATTATGCGCTGACCGATAAAAAAAGCCAGTTCGCCCTTATCGCCTTGGCCGGATCGCTTGCGGGCGTGGCCAATCTCGATTATTCCCTGGTGAATGTCTCCATCATTCCCATTTCTAATTATTTTTTATGGAGGTACTAAATAGATGGAAAATGCTGCACACCCAATGCTTGCGCTTCAGGCAGCCCTCAAGCAGCGGAAGGGCAAGATCGTCTCCTCCGAGGAGGCGGTCCGCGTCATCCGGAGCGGCGACACCATCGCCGTCAGTGGCTTTCTCGGCGCCGTATTTGCCGAAGAAATCGCCCGCAAAATTGAGGAATCTTACCTTAAATGCGGAAATCCGCGGGATTTGACCCTCTTCTATGCTGCGGGAATCGGCGATGGCAAGGATAAGGGCGTCAATATCCTGGCCCACGAAGGACTGTTGAAGAAGGTTGTCTGCGGTCATGTCGGTCTGGCCCCGAAGCTTCAAAGGCTCATTCGGGAAAACAAGCTCCTAGCCTATAACCTTCCCCAAGGGGTGATCAACCACCTCACCCGTGATATCGCCGCCCACAAACCGGGAACCCTTTCTTTCGTCGGGTTGGGAACCTTCATCGATCCCCGCCTGGACGGGGGAAAACTCAACGACCTGACCAAAATGGAGGGGGAAGACCATGTCCAGCTTATAACCGTGGGGGGGAAGGAATGCCTGTTCTACAGGGCCTTCCCCATTAACGTGGCCGTGGTCCGGGGAACTACCGCCGATCCAGACGGCAACATCACCATGGAAAAGGAGGCCCTGACCCTGGAGACCCTGTCCTTGGCCATGGCTGCCAAGAATTCCGGGGGCTTTGTCATCGCCCAAGTGGAACGGATCGCCGACCGGGGAACCCTCAACGCCCGGCAGGTGAA
>JALNVY010000005.1 GCA_023231165.1 Syntrophales bacterium
ACGGCCATCTGTCTGGCGGCGTCTTTCGCCTTTGCCGGGGAGTCTGTTGAGCTGAAAGTTTTGGGTGTCGATGGCGACGTGCTGAAAAACGTCAGAGCCGCCCTGGCCGTTCCTGCCGGACTGGTCAAGGATGGTAAGGTGGATGTCTTATGGCTCGATCATTTCCAGGAGCAAATCCCCCGGAAGATACAGGAAGCTCTCGAATCCCTCGGTTACTACAATGCCGTAACGACTGTGTCGCGGGAAATGACGCCGGAAGGGATATTCCGTGTGATCGTGGCGGTTGCGGCGGGGGAACCGGTGCGGGTGAGAAGGGTAGCTGTCCGCATCGAGGGTCCCGGGGAAGGGAATGCGGCTTTTCGGAATGCCATCGAAAAGTTTCCCCTTAAAAAAGGCGATATCCTGCGTCATGATGTCTATGAAGACGCAAAAAGAGGCATTCAAGATCTCAGCATCGGTATGGGTTACCTGAACGGCCGCTTCTCCGTCCACGATATTCAGGTGCTGGTTAGTCAATCCTGTGCGGATATTGATCTCGTCTATGTTACGGGCCCCCAATATTTCTTCGGACAGATTAATTTTTCCGGCGCCCCCAAGTATCCACAAAGGTTTCTTAACCGCTATGTTGCATTCAAGGAAGGGGACGTGTTCTCTTATGAAAAGATCTGGCAGACCCAGCGAAATCTTACCCTTGCTGACCGTTATTCCGATGTCCCTATTGAGACGGACAAGGAGAAAGCTCGAGAAAATCAGGTTCCTGTGGAGATAAAGCTGACGCCTTTACCGGAAAAACAGGTGAAAATCGGCGGCGGCTACGGCACCGATACGGGCCCGCGGTTTTCTATCAATTACCGGGACAAGAATGTCTTCAACGCCGGTCACCAGTGGGATACGGGGCTGAATGTAAGTCCTGTCCTTCAGGGCGTCGCCATGGGATATACGGTGCCGGGAGCAGATATTCGGACTTACTCGGCCCTCAAAGTCAATCTCAAACGAGAAAACACCGACACCTATACAACGAAGGAATTATCCATGGAGCTGCAGCATATCCGTCCCTATTTCTTCGATAAGTCCGGGGCCATTTTTCTCCAGTTGCTGCGGGAAGATTCCGATGCCGGCGATCAAAAGACCAACACCTTTTCCCTGATGCCGGGATTCCGCGTGTTCGACCGCCAGTATGACCATCCGGTACGGCCGACTAAAGGTTTCTCCTATCTGGCAGAAATCAGAGGAACCCATCAGGACCTTGGCTCCTATACGGGTTTTATTCAAGGCACCCTCACCGGAAGCAGCCTTTATCCCTTGGGCGGAGGCTTTTCGCTCCTGACAAGGCTTAATGCCGGCGCCACGCTACAAAACGAAGGATCAAAGGATCTGCCCATTGCCATCCGGTATTTTGCCGGAGGCGACAACAGCGTGCGGGGATATGGCTATCAGTCCCTAGGGGCAAAGGACGATAAGGGAAACGTTGTCGGCGGGAAAAACACCCTCGTCGGAAGTGTCGAGGTGGAGCGTCCCCTCTGGAAGAACTGGGGAGCCGCCGTTTTTTATGATGTCGGCAACGCCTTTAACAGTTTCAGAGAAATGGACCTTGCCCAAGGGGCAGGAATCGGCTGCCGGTATTATACCCCCGTCGGTCCCATAAAACTGGACATCGCCAGGCAGATCGGAATACCCGAACCGGCGTTCCGCCTCCATCTGGGATTCGGGTTCACCCTATGAACAAAAAATCGATTGTACCCCTTGTTCTTCTTGCCACGACCCTCGTGTTCACTGGGATCGTGGTCTGGCTCTTCTATACCGAGACCGGGGCGCAATATCTTGTCACCCGCATCTTTCGTTTTGTTCCTGCCCGGATTGAAGCCGGCAGTGTTACCGGAACCCTGGCATCGGAGCTTACCCTCCGGGATCTGACGGTTAACAGCGAGGGACAGCGGATTACGGTCGGAAGGGTGATTCTTCAGTGGCGTCCCTGGGAGCTTTCGATGGGAAAGGTTGTGCTGTCAAGGCTCGTTTTGTATGACTTAAACATCAGGGACAATCATCCTGAAAAGCCCGCCGATTTGACGTGGCCCGGATTTCCGGGGGCGTTATCATGGTTCCAGTGGCGTGTCGGCCAGCTTGATGTTCAGAGAGTTGCCTACCGCAGCCAGGACAAAGAGCTGTTGATCCCGAGGATTAATTGCCGCCTGGACAGCATCTACGGATTTGTCCGCATCCATGATCTGCTTGTAGAGAGCCCATCCGCGAGGGTGACGGGAATATTGCAGAGCCATCTTGCCAACCCCTTCCTTGCCGTTGACGTCAGGCTGGAGCCGAAAGGGACTTCCTGGCCTGTAACTGTCATTCAGGCTAAACTTCGGGCTCCTTCCGGGTCGATGCTGATGACCGGACCGTTCACGGCAAAGATGTTTGTCGGAACCATTGAACGGTTCATCATCGATGGTCGCATTTCCTTCGAACGCCATGCTCTTGCCTTTGCGGGTATGTCTTTGAGGGAAAGGGAACGTAAGGGCGCCGTCAAGGGTGAGGGAAAGATTCTGTTTTCGCGAGCCGCCCCGATTATCGAGGTGGCGGCAAAGGCCGAGGATCTGGACCTCTCTCAGGAGGCGGGCATGGAATGCCGTCTTACCGGGAACGTCTATATCGCGGGTAATCTCTCTTCCTATCAAGGGAGCTTCCGCCTGCGTCCGTACTTTTCTGCCTGGGAACCGGGAGAGGCCACCGGCATTATTTCCGGGGATCGCGGGCAGGCAAGCATCGAAGATCTGCTTATGAACCTTGGCAAAGGGACCATCAAAGGCCGTATGAATATCGCCTGGGAAAAGGATCTGGCCTTGACCGCAACGTTCCAGGCAAGAAATATCGACCCTTCCCGGGCGATGCCGGAGCTGAAGGGTAACATCAATGCGGACTTGGAGGGCTTATTGCGGCGGCCCTCGGGAGCTTCAGTGGAGGCTGCCGTGAAAGGTCGGCTCCTCAGCAGCCAGTTGCTAGGCAAGCAAGTGACCGGGACCATCAACGCCCACTGGAAAGACGAAGGGCTCAATCTTGACGACCTGAGCTTGCAGGGAGATGGGTTCCACGTCAGCGCCCGGGGCGATGCGCGGGACCGCATCCTTTATGAGGCGCGAGTTACAAAGTTCTCTCACCTCCTGCCGAAGGTGGAAGGGCAATTTCAGGGACAGGGATGGTTCCGGTTTCGTAACCGTCTCCTCTCCGGGAATCTCGTCGCCTCAGGGAAAGGCCTCGCTTTTGATCATGCAAAGATCGAATCTTTGACGGCGGATCTTTCCCTTACCGAGGATGGGAACAAGGATCTTAAGGCCCAAGTGACAGCGAAAAATATGTTCCTAGGGGGAGCAACCTGGCGTCAGGCCGAGCTGAAAGTAGGGGGAACGAAAAGTAGGCATCGTGCAGATCTGCTGGCCGCAAGTCCGGAGAATAGATTGCGCATTCAGGCTGCCGGTTCGTATCAGCAGGCGGTCTGGACTGGAATTATTCAGGATGTTTTTTGGGACAGCAAACGATTTGGCCCCCTGACCATTGTCAAGCCGACGAATATTGTTGCCACAGGACACTCTCTGTCTCTCGCTCCGCTTCTTTTGACGGGACGACAAGGGGAACAATTGGAATTGGCCGCCCGTACGGATGGTCAAAAAAAACAGGAATTCCTTATGGCCGTATGGCAGGATCTCCAACTTGGCCGGCTAAATCTCTTTGCCACGGACACGGAGATGGAAGGAAAGACTAGCGGGCAGATGCGTATGGAGTGGCCGGGAAAGGGACCATTTCGGCTGTCAGGGTCGGCGATGGTCAAGGGAGAAATCTCGCACGGAACGTGGAAGTTGCCCATTCGGGAGGGCCAGACCCGCATCCGGTGGGATGAAAAGGGCCTGGACATGAGACAGTCTCTCGATTTTGGAGAAAAGGGAAAGATCGTGTCGGTATTGTCCTCTTCGGCGCCGCCGGCCGGGGCGATGCCTGGGGAAGGAGCCTTTCAGATCCGCCTTACGGATATGGATCTTCAACTTATCAAACCCTTGCTACCCACGTCGCTGGAAACTCAAGGCCGTTTCTCCGGACAGGCGGAAGGACGGCTTCTGCCACAACAGCGATTTACTATGAAGGGGCAGTCAACGGTTTCGAGAGGAAACTGGATCGTTGCCTACCCGAAAGGGAAGGTACAGTTTTCCCAGGAGAACCTTGCCCTTGCCTGGAGTTGGCAGGATGACGCCCTACAGGGGACGCTGGAGAGCAAGTTTACAAACCACGGCCAGATCCGTTCCACATTCACTCTACCGATCAAGGCGCAAATCCCGCTGAAAATAAACAAAGAAGGCCCTCTTTCCATTACCGCCAAGGGAGATCTTCGGGAGAAAGGATTGCTTAGCGCCCTCTTTCCCGGAACTGTTCGGGAAACCCACGGACAGCTTGCCATAGATCTTGCGCGGACCGGATCATGGCAGGCACCGATCTATCAGGGAACCCTCCGCCTTACCCAGGCTGGCGCTTACGTCCCGGCCACGGGAATCCGCCTGGAGGATTTGGATTCCGTGGCCAGGTTCTATCAGGACCGGATTGAGATCGAGCAAATATCCGCCCGCTCCGGGGCAGGCAGTATCAAAGGAAAGGCGACGTTGTGGTATGGCGACAGAAAAATAAAGCGTATCAAAGGCTTTCTGGAAGGAGAGAGGTTTCAGGCCGCATATCTTCCGGAGCTCCAAATACTTATGAATCCCCATCTCACTTTTGAAGGAACCCTTGAGCGTCTGATCCTGCGCGGGGCCATCTATGTCCCGGAAGGACGGTACACCGAGTCCAAGGAACCAGATATGATCCATACGAGCCGGGATGTCCGGGTCATGGACAGGGGAGAAAAAAAGCCGAAGCCCAAGCCTGTTGTTATGGATATTGATCTCTCCATCACCCTGGGGGAAAAGGTTTTCATGAAAACCCGGGATATTGAGGGGAAGTTTACCGGCAAAATGAACGCTGTCGGCAGGAGCCTGGACAATCTTCGCACCCGCGGCGAGATCCACATCACCCAGGGAATTCTATATGCTGCAGAGACCAAACTTCCCATTGAAAGGGGCCATCTCTTCTTCAAGGACAAGCCCTTTCCTCTCGCCTCCCTTGATATTCTGGCGGTAAAGACGGTTGGTGATGTCCGGGCGGGATTTCTTGTGACCGGAACCATTCGCACCCCCATAGTGACCCTTTATTCGGTGCCTTCCATGTCGGACCAGGATGTCCTCGCCCATATCGTCTTCGGAACGAGCTACACCGGTGATAAAATCCAGGCCACGACACTGCTGAAATCAGCGGGAATGTTCCTTGCCCAGGGAAAGTCGGTGGGCCTCGAAGACAGTCTGAGAAAAAGCGCCGGGTTGGAGATAGGGGGGTTGACTTCCCCTAACCGATCCAAGCAGGGAACAACTGATACGACCACTTCTCTCTCCACGGTTGGCCAGTATTTGTCGCCACAGCTTTACGTCGGTCTGGGGCGAGCCCTGTTCAGCGACGATATCCTCTACATTATGAAATATTCTTTTACAAAGCGTTGGGAGGTGGAAACGAAGGCGGGAAAGCAAAGTAGCATCGACCTGTTTTTCAAAATAGATTTTGATTAATTCTTTTTCCTTGTCCGTATTGTTACCTCTATAGCGGGCGGTTTACCGCCCTCAAACCTGACATTCGGAGGATAGCGGAGGGAGACTTCGAAGCTGCTCTGGTTGGCTAATTTTGAGAGATCGATCGATTCGGTCTGAATCTTGATCTTTCCATGGGAAGCGGCGGCGCCGGGAACGAGGACCCGCACTGCCGATGGGGAAGCGGATATTTCCTGGATGGCGATTCCCCGGGGGGGCTTTCCCGTGGTTGGCACGTCTATAGGGATGGAAACAGACACGAAACGGGAGGCGGTAATTGTAATCTCGGGGGGTATGACTGCTACAACGGTGAGGCTGGATGGGGCCTTCACCATCTCACGGGTGAGGATGATTGCCTGTTTCCCCTCGCGAATATCCCCTAATTTAACCGATATTTTCAGTGCTTCCGGATTGAGGAGTTGAAATGCCTGGCTAGGACCGGAGAGAATCACTTTTGCTTCCGTAAGTTTAGGCTCTTCCAGGATGTACTGACGGGAGACGCTTAGATATTCAATGGGAATCAGGAAATCGCGGCGGATCGATTCTTTCTGGTAGCCGAAAATAACCCACAGGATGCATGCCAGCACTAGGGCGACAACTTTTTCCCGGGTGTTCTTCTTGATTTCCTGAGACAAGCGCGATGTCTTCCCTTTTTCAGGAGACATTTCCCGATAGAAGGTCTCCAATTCGTTTTGCAGGGCTGCCGCACCGCTCAATGCCTGAATTTTCTCGTTCCTGGCGATGGAAATTGTGCCCCGTTCTTCAGACACGACGATACAGAGGGCGTCGGAACGCTCGGCAAGACCTAATGCGGCGGTATGGCGCAGGCCCGTGGCGCCGATCCTGTCCATATTCGTTGACAGGGGGAGGTGGCAGCCAAAGCGGGTGATGCGATTACCGTGAATGATGACGGCGCCGTCGTGCCCCGGAGAGTGGGGGTCGAAGATACTTTCGAGGAGGGACTGACTGATCAGTCCATCCAGTTTGGTGCCGCCGCTGATGTGCCTGTCCAGCGGGTCGCCCCCTCCCAGAACGATCAGGGCGCCGATACGATTTCTGGCGAGGTTCGCCGCCGTTGTCGCAAGCACTTCCGTTTCCTCATGTTGAGGGCCGATGGATCGTATCTGTTTGCCGAACCGGCCGATAATGGCCAGGCGTTCGAAGAACCTGCGCAGGTCTTCCTGAAAGATGACAACCAGCACAAAAATCAGGATAGCGAAGAAACCCTGAAGAACAACCGTGGTCAGGTAGAGCTGAAAGAAACGCGCCGTGACGAAGATAGCGCCGACCACGCTGATGCCAACCAGGACGAAGCGGGAGGCCCGGTCTTTAAACCAGATGAGGAGGGCATAGATCATCAGGGAAACAATGATTATGTCGAGAATATCCTGAATTCTGAGATTGTTGATGATGGAGAATATCGGCTGCATTCTGGTCCCTGATTGATAATATTGTCTTTTACATAAGGTTAAGCGCCATGAAAGTCAAGGAAAGAGCTTAGTATGGCAGATTGCCACTTTGTTTTCTCATGAAGATAGTGTATCGTATCTCCATGACCCATGACCAATTACATGACCAGATTCACAAGGCGGCTGGGTTGATCGCTGAAGCAGGCAAGGTCGTCGTTTTTACGGGGGCGGGGATCAGTACGGAGTCCGGGATTCCTGATTTTCGCAGTCCCGGAGGTCTATGGTCGAAGTTTGATCCCGACGATTTCACCATCGAGCGCTTTCTGTACAGCCCGGAAACACGGAAAAAGCAATGGAAATTTCTCCTCGAGGGGGGGATCTTTGCCCAGGCCCAGCCTAATGCCGCCCACAAGGCCATCGCCTGGCTGGAAACAATCGGGAAACTGACCTGTGTGATCACCCAGAATGTGGACGACCTGCACCAGAAGGCGGGTAACAGCCCCGAAAAGGTGTATGAACTTCACGGCAACATGAAATGGCTCAAGTGTCTGGATTGTTTTGAGAGATATCCTTTGGAGGACCTGTTGGGGAGATTCCGTGGGACCGACGAGATCCCCGCCTGCGTTCGTTGTCAGGGGATTCTGAAGCCGGATGTGATCTTTTTCGGAGAGTCCCTGCCGCCGCAAACACTGAAGGACGCAACCTATGCGGCAAGCAACTGTGACCTCCTTATCGTCATCGGTTCATCCCTGGTCGTCTATCCGGCGGCTTACATCCCCTTATACGCCAAGGGAGGGGGGGCGGAGCTGGTGATTATCAATAAGACCGAAACCCCCTATGACGCTAATGCCGATGTGGTTATCCACGGTGGCGCGGGCGAGGTGATGGACGATATCGTAACCGTTCTGCAAAAACTGGATGTCTCATGTGCCTGATTATCCTTTCCTGGCGGACCCGAACCGATTTCCCACTGATTCTGGCTACGAACCGGGATGAGTTCTACGACCGGCCTTCTCTGCCTGCCGATTTTTGGCAGGACCGTCCCGATATCCTGGGCGGCCGGGACCTCAAGGAAGGGGGAACCTGGCTGGGAATCACAAAGAAGGGCCGTCTGGCTGCCCTGACCAATTATCGTGACCCCCTTTCCGTTAAGATGAATGCCCCTTCACGAGGCTGGTTGGTCAAGGGATTTCTCGCCGGTAATGATCGACCGGGAGAATATCTGGATCGGCTCCAAAAGGAGGCCCCCCGATATAACGGTTTCAGTCTGATTCTGGGAGACGATTCGGGACTGTATTATCTTTCCAATCGCGGGGGCGGGGGTGTTACTCAACTTTCCCCCGGCATCCACGGCCTCAGCAACCATCTCCTCGACACGCCCTGGCCCAAGGTCGTGAAGGCCAAGGATAACTTTCGCAAGGTTGTGGAAGGGAAGGGCAGGCCCCGGAGCGAGGATTTATTCGATCTGCTGGCTGATCCCTCACGGCCTGAAGATCGCGAACTGCCAGATACCAGTATCGGTCTGGAGTGGGAACGCATCCTGTCGTCCGTTTTCATTGCCAGTCCTGTTTATGGAACAAGATCTTCCACGGTGTTGATGATCGATCGTTTTGGCCATGTCCTCTTTGAGGATCGACAATTTAACGGGAATGGGGGCGCCTGGATGACCGCCCGCTTCGTATTTCCTCTGGAAGGAAACAATGTCGAGACGTGAGTATCCCCAAAAGCCGATTGTAGGCGTCGGGGCCATTGTCGTAAGGGAAGGAAAGGTGCTCCTCGTGAAGCGCGCCGCCGCTCCAAGCAGGGGATTATGGGCGATTCCCGGCGGATCGCTGGAACTGGGAGAAACCCTCCAGCGGGGGGCGGAACGGGAAATACTTGAAGAAACCGGTATCCGGATCAGGGCGGGCGCCCCAGTGTATGCCTTCGATTTTCTTGAATATGATGCAAGTAATCGGCTTCAGTATCATTTCGTCGTTGTCGATATGGAGGCCGAGTATGTGGCGGGAGAGGTCCAGGCCGCCGATGACGCCCTCGACGCCCGCTGGGTGTCTCCGGAAGAATTGCCGGGAATGTCCGTATCGGGAAATACCTTAAAAATTCTCAAGGAAAGGGGATTTATTTCTTCTTGAAATCCAAGGGCATTTTAATTTAAGATGAATCAGTGGAATCGTGTCGTATGGGGTCGAACGCAATCAGGACAAGAAGGAGATTGTTATGAAGGTCGTTTATCACAAGGATTTCAACCTGTCTTATTGTTCTGATCCGGCGGCGGCCTTCGGCCGGATCGAGGCGGTATACGCAGTCATCAAGGAGCAGGTGACCTTTGTGAACGCTGTGCCCGCGACAGCGGAAGATATTGATGCCGTCCATACCCCGAGTCACATCGAGATGGTACAGCGCGAGGGCATATATGATATTGCCGCGCTGGCTGCCGGCGCGGCAATCCAGGCCGCGCAGATCGGACTCAAGGAACCATGCTTTGCCTTGATCCGGCCGCCCGGACATCACGCCTCAGCGGCGAGTTCCTGGGGATTCTGTTATTTCAACAACATGGCTATTGCCCTGGAGAAGCTGAAAAGAAAGGGCCTTATCAACAAAGCCCTCGTTCTCGACTTCGATCTCCATTTCGGAGACGGGACGGTAAACATCCTGGGAACGAAGGGCTATGTCAATATCTACAACCCCTCATTCTCCAGTCGCACCGATTATCTCAAGGGGGTCCAGTCCTTTCTGGAGTCGAATCCTGCGGATATTATCGGTATCTCCGCCGGATTCGACAACCACATTGAGGACTGGGGAGGGCTTTTGACCACGGCCGATTACAAGGAGATGGGCAAGATGGTCAAGGATGCCGCCCATAACAATAAAGGCGGATATTTTGCCATCCTCGAAGGGGGATACAACCACGGGGTTTTGGGTCAGAATGTGATGGCCCTGATCGAGGGTATGGAATAGGGGGACAGAAAGCCGGATCTGGTGGCCTGCCTTCTTTGCCGGTTATAGAAAACCAGACATACTCTGTAATATCCAGTATGGCCTCTTGCCTGGTTTCATAACGACACTCAGTTAGCCATTGATTTTACTTGTTCTTCCAGCTTCTTTTGGTTTTTTACGGCATTGTCCGCTCTTAAAATTGCTAAAGTAATATCATCATCTGGTTTGCCAAGCTCATTATCTGCTTTTTTATACAAATCCAAGGCAGCTTTAAAATCTGCTCTGCTTTCCGCACATACGCCCAAATTATAAAGTAATGAGGGAGAATTAGGAGCAAGATTATAGGCTTCTCCCCAAGAATTGCAAGCCGCATCAAGGCGCTTTTTGTCTGCCCAATTAACTCCTTCTTTAAGTTTGTCTTTCGCCAAGGATACACTGATTTTGTCGTTAGATTCCATAATCTTTATCATACTAGTTTGATAGTATGGCGCGATATCGTTCCTGAAGGTCTTGAGCGCTTGCGCTTTTGCTTGACCCAATAATGTATGTTCATCGCTCGGCGGTGTCCCATCTTCACATCCTGCGGCATTTGCATTTCCGGAAATATTCTGTGAATAGAAGACTCTTCCCGTTTCAACAGCGATTAACTTGGGAACAGCCGAGAAATTAGCCGTTCTTTTCACGCAATTGACAGTCCACCTCCGCCATGAGAGACACCTTCCCGTATTCTCGTTTTCTTTGGTTTTAGGATTATATTTCTGCTCAATGCGCTCGCATTCTTCCCGTCTTTCCGTATATCGCTGATCTTTCGTGTTTGCCACAGAAACAGAACCTGTGTAGATACCTTGTGCCTGTACCATCTTTCCGAGCTTAACGGCCGTTGCGGGTTCTATCAAACCACTGGTGGAAAGCTTCATTTCCGAAATAGCTTTGTCTAGCATTACCCTGTCAACAAGATTGAAATAGGGATTCCCGTCAATAGTGACACCGCTGATAACACTTTCAATTTCTGATGAAAACTCTGGTCCGCCTTTTCCACTAAATGGCAAAACAGCCACTGTCTTGGTTAAAGACGCCTGATGATATTTTGCTGGTTGCAGCATTTGTACAGCAACTTTCGTAGCACAACCGGAAAATAAAAAAGACATACTAATAAAGATCAAAACAACCAACACCTTTACTTTTTGCTTCATTTCTTACCCCCCTATGAAATATTTATTAAATGCCTCTCAATGCTTATCATGTTTATTTCTGATAACCAATGGTGAGTGAGTAAGGTGTAAAGTTAGTTATAGTAAAATTCCCCTTTTGTTTTATGCTGTTAGCCAGGTAGATGGAATTTTCCGGATAACTGACAATGAACGCGCCCATTTCCTTCTCTTCCACTTCCGAGACCCAGACGATGTTCTGGAGGATGCCCTTGATTTCAATATTCGTGTCGATATCGCCGACGCCGGCGATCTGAATCCGGATCTTTTTGACGTTACCCTTAATGTATTGGGACAACTTGTCCAGGATTTTTGGGGTGACCTTTTCCGCTACGTCTTTGAGGGCCTCCGCCGCCGCATCTTCGACGTTATTACGGATGCCTTTGCCCTGTTCCGTTCCGGCGGTGAGAATTTCCATCGCCCCGGTCTTGTTGTTTCTGGCCACCATCCGATAGGCCAGCCGGACAGTGACGTTGTTGAAGGGCATCGAGAGCCCATAGCCGATATCTTCACCTTTTTTGGTAGAGATTGTATAGTCTGTCTTGCCGATAATGACGACATTGGAAAGGAATTTATAGAACATGCTCCGGACGGCGAGGGTACTGCCGCTTTTGACTGCCCTCTCGATCTCGGCGGCGTCTGCGGCCTGGGTAGGGGCGACATCGACGACCTTGTAATTCTGATCCGTTAGCTTGCCGATGAGGTTTTCCGAGAGGATATTGGTCTCTTCATAGACGGAGCCTCCCCGCTCCGCTTGGGGTTTTCTGGCGGGGATAAAGACAGCGACGCCATTATTCAGTGCCAGCTCCGAGGAGATGGCCTCCTGAGCCTTTTTCGGCTCCACGCAGGCTTTGATTCTAACGGTGAGGACGTCCTTTTTTTCATCCTCGCTCAAGACGGTGTATTCCCTAACCGCTCCCCCCACCTGGGTTTTCATGACATCCTCGACGAGGGTGAAGTTGGAGACAAAGCTCCCCGCCTTGACGTCAACTCCCACGGTCTGCTCAATTGCCTGCCATTTGGCCCGGGCGATGGCTTCCATCTTGGCCGAGGGACGATCATTGTTGACAATTGCCGCTTCCCCTTCGGCGTCAACGCACTTGATCTGGCCGTATGCCGGCGCAAAGGCAAGGATGCTTAACAGGGCGAAGAAAAATAAAAACGGTGTCTTGCGCATGGTTATATGCCTCTTTTTAAGATACGTATTACTCGCTTACCCGTTGAAGTATTTCTCGGGGTGGTGATGGGTCTAGTATGCTACTCTAATTTAATTCACCCGATAATTTTTGGAAACATACTGAAAAGGACGTTTTTTGTAAAGAGTAAAAGGTAAGAAGATGGGGAGTTTTATTTTCCGATGCAGAAGGAGGCAAAAATCCGCGCGAGGATCATGTCGTTTGCCGTTTTCCCGATTATTTCTTCGAGAGCGTCGAGGGCGTCCCGGAGGTCGGCAGCCGTCAGTTCAGGCGATACGTCCCTTACTGCACCCGCCGTAGCCTCGCAGAGATGGAAGACCGCCTTTTCAATGGCGAGCCTGTGGCGCAGATGGGTGATGATATCAGTTGAGGGATGATTATCGCTCCGGTTTCGACAAAAATGCCGGTAAATTGCCTCCTGTAGATCCTCCAGGCCGTTGCCGTATTTAGCGGAGATCCGGATCGCGACTTTCCCCGGCAGGATCCGGGAGATTTCCTCTTCAGAGAGAGTCTGGGGCAGATCTGCCTTGTTGACGACGGGAATAAGCGGTTTGCCCCGGAGCTTTTCAATGATCTCTCTGTCTTCAGCCATCATCTCTTCCGAGCCATCCAGGAGGATTAATACCGCGTCGGCTGCCGCCACCCGCTGCCATACCAGGTCAATGCCCGCTTGCTCAATGGTTTCCTCCGTTTTCCGGATCCCAGCTGTATCCGTCAATCTGACGACAATATCATGGATCCTGACCGGTTCCTCAATAAAATCCCTCGTTGTACCCGGAATCGGCGTAACAATAGCTCTTTGCTCTCCCAGGAAATAGTTCAAAAGACTTGACTTGCCGACGTTGGTCCGACCGGCGATGACAACGCTGACGCCGTCCTTGAAAATCTTTCCCTCTCTGTAAGACGCTGCCAGTCTGTTGAGATCTTGAATAATATTTTGGAGCCGCTTCGGGATAGATTTGTCTTCGGGAAGATCATCGATATCCTCGACAAAATCAATGGCGGCTTCCAGAAGGGCCAGAATATCGGTAAGTTCTGCATGCAGCTTTTCGATACTTCCGGAAAGTCGGCCCTGGTATTGCGCCTGTGCAAGCTCCAGTCCCCGATCGGTCTGGGCGGCGATCATATCCGCCACCGCCTCGGCCTGGGAAAGGTCCATCCGATTGTTGAGGAAGGCCCTTTTTGTAAATTCACCGGGTTCGGCAAGACGCGCCCCCGCCTTGAGGACCTCCTCCAATATCCTTTGGGGTAGAAGATAACCTCCGTGACCATGGATTTCCAGGACGTCTTCACCTGTATAGGAACGGGGGGACCGCATGAGGGCAATCATAACCTCATCAATGATAGCGCCTCCTTCAGGGGAAAGAATATGACCGTAGTAAAGATGGTGGGTTTCCAGAACCGGCCGGCGGCCGTTCTTCATCCGGAAGAGGTGAATGGCAATGGCTTCTGCCTGTGGGCCGCTGATGCGGACAACGGCAATACCACCCGCCCCCGGGGCGGTGGCAATGGCGGCAATGGTATCGTCCATTTCTTAGTTAGCCGTTGGTTTGATCACCGCCCGCTCCCGTTCACTCCTGGCTGGCATGATGATGATCTTGCGGTACTCCCCCTCACCGCGGCTCTTTGTTGTGAGCGAGGAGTCTGTCTGCAGGGTCATGTGGATGATCCGGCGGTCGTGGGCGTTCATATGACTGACGGTGACAGCTTTTCTGGTCTTCTTGACTTTCTGTCCCAGCCTTTCCGCCAGCGATACCAAGGCATCTTCCCTTCGTTTCCGGTAGGCCTCCGTATCGATGACGATCATTTTTCTGTCTTCCCCGGACCGGTTGGTAGCCTTGTTGACAATGTATTGAAGGGCGTCGAGATTCTGCCCCCGCTTACCGATCAACAGGCCGCCGCCGTCCCCCTGGATATTGAGAACAATGGCTTCTTCCCGTGCATCGGCGGTAACGGGTGCTTCGATATTCATGCGCTCTAAAATCCCGGCGAGGAGCGTTTTGGCCTTCATGGCCAGTTCATCATCTGTTTCCTGAAAGGTCGCTATCACTTTTCCCTTGGCGGTTTCCGCCACCGTTTCCTTAGGGATTTCAGTTCTATGCTCCCTGGTGGTTTCCCTTGCCGGCTTTCTGGATGTTTCCCTCGCCGGTTCCCGAATGGTTTCTCTGGAATGTTCCCGGGGGGTTTCCCTTTGCACCGGTTTCCCTTCTTTTCTGGGGACAGGGACAACGGCATCGACCACCGGCTGAACAGGGGTTGCCTTTATCGTTGTTATTCCAAATGTTTCCTCCGCCATGTGAATAGACATTAAACGGGCCCTGATCTTTGCCCGCTTGGAGCCGAGTCCGAAAAAGCCTTGTGATCCTTCCGCGACGATTTCGATATTGAGCTTTTCCCGGGGGACACCAAACTCACTACAGGCCTTTTCTATGGCTTCATCAATGGTTTTACCTTCAATTTCCGTCATGTTCATCTATCACCTCGATTAAGCATGTCGCTTGTTGATATAGTATTGCTGCCCGATACTGATCACGTTATTGAGCAACCAGTAGATAACAAGTCCGGCAGGGAAGTTCAGAAAAAGGAAAGTAAATATAATCGGCATAAACAGCATAACCTTCTGTTGCATCGGGTCGCCGCTCATGGGCGTCATTTTCTGCTGAATCCACATCGTGCCGCCCATGATGATCGGTGTTATATAATATGGATCCTTATCGGAAAGATCCTGAATCCAAAAGAAGAATGGTGAATGCCGGAGTTCAATGGCATAAAGAAGGGTCTTATAAAGACCAAAGAAAACGGGAATCTGAATGATCATGGGCAAACAGCCGCTCATGGGATTGACCTTGTGGGTCTTGTAGAGGGCCATCGTCTCCTGACTGAGTTTCTGGCGGTCGCCCTTGTACTTTGCCTGAAGCTCCTTCATCTTCGGCTGCAATTTCTGCATCTGTTTCATCGATTCGTAGCTCTTGTTGCCCAAGGGCCAGAAGATAAGCTTGATGAGAATGGTCAGAATAATTATAGCGATGCCGTAGTTATGAACGTACTGATAAAGCCATTTAAGTGTGATCAGCATGGGCATGGCCAGCCATTTCAGCCATGAACCGAAATCGATGGCGTTTTCAAGATTTACGTTCTGAGCCTTGAGGATGGAATAGTCCTTCGGACCAAGAAAGAGGGTGTACATGAACGAGCCGTTCTGTCCTCCGGGTATGAGGTTTTTGGGTCCCCGCAGACTGACTGTGACCATGTCCCGGTTGTCTTTGGACATGGCGAAACTGGTCAGAGAGGGGTTTTGGGGGATTAAGGAGGCAATAAAGTATTTGCTTTCAAAGCCGCCCCAGGTGACATTCGGTCCCATGACCTTTTCCCCCTCGATTTTTTTGACCTCGATACGCTCGATATCCTTGGCGACGAAGGCCACGGGACCCTTATGACTCCAGCTGTCCGTTTCCTCCTTAGGATCGACGTACTGGTTCCAGTTGAGACTGGCATTCTGGTTCAGGGGGGTTGCCGTGAGGTTGGACACGCGGACCTCGAGGTCGATGGCATAGCGGTCGGGATAAAACGTAAAGATTTTCTCGACCTTCATGGTCCCGGCGATGGTCTGCTGAAGAACCAGGCGCTGACTTTCTTTGCCCTTGGTCAGATCGAGACTTTTCGAATCACTGTCATACATCCCCTCTGCGGGGAGATCAACGGTGGACCCGGGAAATGAGACGGTCAGGGGCCGAGGCATGCCCATACCTACATCCACCAGTTCAATCAAATCGGATTTTTCGCCCAGTTTTTGCCGATAACCCTTGAGCTTGAGGGACTGGATGGCCCCTCCTTTGGTGGTGAACTGCGCAGTGTACAGGGGGGTTTCTACAGAGATGAAACGTTCCGCTACTGCCGGGGTAATTTTTGCTGATTTTGCCGCCTTGATTCCGGTTTGCGGCAGTGTGGAGATCGCAGGGGAAGGGGCTGCCGTTTCCGCCTTTTTCGCGGTTTGTGAACTTTCTTTCGGAATCGCCGGGGGCTGCTTCACCGGTGGCTTCATAAAAAACATCTGGTAGATGAGAACGACCGCCACTGATAGAACAATGGCAAGAATGGTCCGCTTATCCATTCATAACCTCCCGTATTTCAATTATCTTACAGGGTCGTAACCACCGGGGTTCAGGGGGTGACAGCGACCAAGACGCTTCAGACCGGCTAAAGAGCCCTTCCAGAGGCCATGACGCCGGATGGACAGAATGGCGTACTCAGAGCAGGTCGGGTAAAAACGACAGGATGGGGACAGGATCGGGGAGACGAACAACTGATATAGGCGTATAAGCAAAACAAGTATGTTTGCCGGGATTTGTGAAAATATCTTATTATTCATCCCTGGTTCTGATTAAAAGCCTTTCCAACTCTCTCCGTACCTCGTGATGTGTTGGCGACGATGTACGGACCTTCACCATGATCACGATATCAAGAGACGCCGGCAACCCCGGCTTATGCAAACGGTAAAATTCCCTAATGAGACGTTTGATCCTGTTTCTTGTGACAGCGTTTCCCACCTTTTTTATAATGGTGATCCCCAGCCGTCTGACCCCTGATGGGTTCGGGCATACGATACAGGTAAAATGCTCTGAATGTGTACGAACCCCCTGTTGATAGACCGTCAAATAATCGCGTCTTTTGTGTACCCTCTCCAGTTTGCCAAAGGTTGAATTTTCCATGGGATATACAGATGCAAATGCGCCGGGGCGCACAGACCTGTCTTTGGCAAGGCTAAACAGCCAGTCTTTTTCTTCCTTTTGCCCGCCGGCGGTTAAGGACGAGCCTGCCGCCTTTCGTAGCCATGCGGACAAGGAAGCCATGGGTTCTTTTCCTGCTTGTATTACTAATTGTTCTTAGTGTCTTTTTCATCTTTTCAAGCCTCAGTGAAGTAAATGACCACGCGAAATGAGATCATTAATCATATCAGGTTGTAATTGTCAAGACAAAACGTCCCGCTTATGTCATATCTGCAGGACGTATGTTCCGGGGGCGTCTCCCCGGGGCTTGAGGCCCTTATCCGGGGCCCCCATTTCCGGCGGAGCCGTCTGACCGGAAGAATTGGCGGCCAGCCATTCCTGCCAGGGTAGCCACCAGGATCCTTTGAAGTTGGACGCTTCTTCCAGCCAGCGGTCGGGATCGATGTATTTTTCTCCATCGGGGTGGGTGCGCATTTGATAGGTCCGCTTGGTGTTTTCCGGTTCACTGACGATCCCGGCATTGTGTCCGCCGCTGGTCAGGACAAAGGTGACCGTGGGGGCGTCCAAGGTTAGATGAATCTTGTAAACGGAGCGCCAGGGAGCGACATGGTCCTGAACGGTTCCGACGAGAAAAGTGGGGATGCGGATGTCGCTGATGACGATATTGCGGCCATTAACAAGGTAGCGGCCCTCAAAGAAATCGTTGTTCAAAAAAAGGCGCCGGAGGTACTTGCTGTGCATCCGGTAGGGCATGCGGGTAGCATCGGCGTTCCAGGACATGAGGTCGTTCAGAGGCCGGCGGCAGCCCAGCATATAATCCTGAATCATTCGGCCCCACAGGAGATCATTGGCCCGGAGAAGCTGGAAGGCGCCAGCCATTTCCTTCGTATCCAGAAACCCCCGGTCGAACATAATGTCGGCCAGGAAATTGACCTGGTTTTCATCGATGAACAGGCCCAGTTCCCCGACCTCGGTAAAGTCCGTCTGGGCTGCCAGGAGGGTCATGCTTTTCAGACGTTCGTCTCCATCCCGGGCCATCGTGGCCGCAACTATGGCTAGCATAGTGCCTCCCAGACAATAGCCCGCCGTGTGGATCTGCTTTTCCGGGATGATTATGGAAATAGCCTTGATGGCCGCCATGATGCCGTCAAAATGATAGTCCGCCATGGAGAGATTCCGGTCTTCCTCCGTGGGGTTGCGCCAGGAAATCATAAAGACGGTATGTCCCTTGTCAACGAGAAATTTTACAAGGGAATTATGTGGGGAAAGGTCGAGGATGTAATACTTCATGATCCAGGCGGGGACGATGAGAACCGGTTCCGCGCACACCTTTTTCGTCGAGGGGGAGTACTGGATCAATTCTATGAGATGATTGCGGAAGATGACCTTGCCGGGGGTTACGGCGACTTTTTCGCCGGGCCGGAAATTTTCCGTTCCCACGGGGAGTTCATTGTTGCGCTTCCGTCGCCAGTCTTCGATCATGTTCTCCCAGCCCCGGATGAGGTTTTGTCCCCCCTCTTTTTCGGTGACCTTGGTCAGAATCGGGTTTGTCCCTAGGAAGTTGGCCGGGGAAATAATATCCATGAACTGCCGGGCCATGGAGGAGACGATATTCTGATTATGATGGGAGACGCCGGGAATGCCGATCGTGGCGTCCTGCCACCATTGTTCGCAAAGGAGAAAGGCCTGATATATACCATTGTATGGATGTTGCTGCCATGCCTCATCCCGGAAACGGGGATCGGAGGCGATGGGCTTTTCCGGCTCCCCATTGTTTATTATGGAGCACCGGGCGATATAGTCCCAGAAATCATGTGTTTTTTCAAGAAAATCCTCGATAAGACGGTATTGTTTACCCGGCGAATCGGCGAGATTTATGTACCAGTCGAGAAAGGCCAGCAATTGGGTTACCGGCGAGAGGTTCATGGTGTATTTAGCCTTCCGGGCATGGATAAAACTGTCAACGCTGGCATGGGCGCTTTCTTTGCTGGCTTCCATAGAATATCCTCATTAATTAACGGTCTCTAATGCTACATGGTAAAAGATCTCTTTAACTTATAAAATATATCAGAAATCAAAAAAATATCAAGCTGCATTATTTGCCTTTGCGAGTGCTTTCCCATCATGGTATGAAAATTTCTATGCTTCCTTTCCGTATTGTCTCCGAATTTGAACCGCAGGGTGATCAACCCCGGGCGATAGCCGGGCTGACCGCGGGGATCGAACAAGGTCTTCCCCATCAGGTTCTCTTGGGTGTGACCGGCTCGGGGAAAACATTTACCGTTGCCCAGGTTATTCAGGCCGTGCAACGCCCCGCCCTAGTGATCGCCCATAACAAAACCCTGGCGGCCCAGTTGTACGGGGAATTCAAAAGCCTTTTCCCCGATAACGCAGTGGAGTATTTTGTCAGTTATTACGACTACTATCAGCCTGAGGCCTACCTCCCCAGCACGGACACCTATATAGAGAAGGATTCTGCCATCAACGAAGAGATCGACAAACTGCGCCATGCAGCGACCCATGCCCTTTTCGACCGTCAGGATGTAATTATTGTGGCCAGCGTGTCATGTATTTATGGTCTCGGGTCTCCCGAAGCCTACCAGGGGATGGTGCTCTATATTGAGGAAGGTATGGAAATCGGCCGGGACGTCATGCTCAGACGTCTCGTGGAAATCCAGTATGAACGAAACGATATCGATTTTCACCGGGGGACCTTCCGGGTCCGGGGTGATGTGGTGGAAATCTTTCCCGCCTATGAACAGGAAAGGGCGGTCCGGGTGACGTTTTTTGACGATGTTATCGAAGATATTATTATTGTTGACCCCCTGAGGGGAAAGAAGATAGAGAAAATTACCAAATTAGCGATTTATCCGGGAAGCCATTACGTAACGACCAAGGATAATCTCAAGCGGGCGATGGTGGAGATCCGCGTGGATCTCCGGGAACGGCTTGTCCACCTGAAAAGTCAGAACAAGCTGCTGGAAGCGCAGCGTTTGGAACAGCGTACCATGTTTGATCTCGAGATGATGGAGGAAATGGGCTACTGTCAGGGGATCGAAAATTATTCACGCCATCTGACTGGACGGAGCCCGGGACATCCGCCTCCCACCCTCATGGAATATTTCCCGAAAGACGCCCTGATCATCATCGACGAGAGTCACGCTACGATCCCCCAGCTCGTCGGCATGTACCGGGGAGACCGTTCCCGGAAGGAAACCCTGGTGGAGTATGGGTTCCGTCTCCCCTCGGCCCTGGACAACCGGCCCCTACGCTTCGAGGAATACGAAGCCTTTCCCCAGCAGCGCCTCTACATCTCGGCCACGCCGGCTCTATACGAGATAGGGAAGGCAAATGGTCAGGTTGTCGAGCAGATCATCCGTCCCACCGGTCTCATGGACCCGGAGATTATCATCAAGCCGGTCAAGGATCAGGTTGACGACCTCCTCGGTGAGATTCGGAAGCGGGTGGAGAAGGGGGAACGGATACTGGTGACCACCCTGACCAAGCGCATGGCGGAAAATCTTACGACCTACTACCAGGAATTGGGGATCAAGGTCCGTTATCTCCATTCCGATATCCATACCCTGGAACGGGTGGAGATTATCAGGGACCTGCGGTTGGGAGAATTTGACGTCCTGGTCGGGGTAAATCTGCTCCGGGAGGGTCTTGACATCCCCGAGGTCTCTCTGGTGGCGATCCTGGATGCCGACAAGGAGGGGTTCCTCCGCTCGGAACGATCCCTCATCCAGACCGCCGGCCGCGCGGCAAGGCATGTCTCCGGTCAGGTCATCATGTTTGCCGATGTGATCACGAAATCCATCCAGGCCTGCCTCGATGAGACAAAACGGCGCCGTAAAGTTCAATCCCGCTACAACAAGGAGCATGGCATCACGCCGGAGTCCATCAAAAAGACAATCTCCCATGTCCTGACCTCGGTCTATGAGGCGGACTATCTCACCGTGCCCCTGGTCCGGGAAGGAAAGGCGCCCTATGGGAAGGAAGATGAATTGGCCACCCTGGTCGCGCACCTGAAGGAGGAAATGAAAGAGGCTGCCGAGGACCTGGATTTCGAAAAGGCGGCGGCACTGCGGGATGAGATCAGGGAGCTTACCGCGCTCATGGTCGAGTTGGGGGGCGAGATCGCGTGATGGACAACTATGGGGTTCCCATGGCCGAACGGCCACTGGACAAGATAATTCAGACTGCGCCGCGCTCGCCAGGGGCGTACCTGATGAAGGACGCTGCCGGGAAGATCATCTACGTCGGCAAGGCCAGGGACCTCCGTGCCCGCTTGCGGAACTATGTGGGAGGGGGAGATACGCGCCCGATGATCCCCTTTCTTGTCTCCCGAGTCCAGGACATCGAATGGATACTGACCGATACGGAAAAAGAGGCCCTGATCCTCGAGAATACCCTCATCAAAGAACACCGTCCCCGCTATAATGTCGACTTCCGTGACGACAAGGCCTACTTTCACATCCGGGTGCAGGCAACCGAGACCTTTCCCCGGTTTCAGCTTGTCCGGCGAACAAAAAAAGATGGGGCGAGATACTTCGGCCCCTACCCATCCAGCTCTTCAGCGAAGGAAACCCTACGCTTCCTCCAGACGGTCTTTCCTCTCCGTACCTGCCGGGATGTGGAGCTCCGCAGCCGCAGACGGCCATGCCTGGAGTATCAGATCGGCCGTTGCCTGGGGCCCTGCGTCCAGCTTGTCACCGAAGAGGCCTATCAACATGCCGTCCGGGATGCCATGACCATTCTGGAAGGCAGGGAGACGGATCTGCTGCAGAACCTCGATGCCCGGATGAAGGAAGCGGCGCAGGCACTGCAATTCGAGGAGGCGGCCGCTTTGCGGGACAAGATTGCATCGATCAGGACGACCCTGGAGATACAGCGGACCGCTTCCCTGGCGGCGCGGGACCAGGATGTGTTCGGCCTTTATCGGGAAGGTGCCTTGACCCAGGTCTGCCTTCTGAAGGTGAGGGCAGGTAAAATGGTGGGAAAACAGACCTTTCCCCTGATCCGGGTCGGCCTGCCGACGGGGGAAATCCTCGCGGCAGTGCTGACGAGGCATTATGACGCCGGTCATGAAATCCCGGGAGAAATCTTGCTTACCGAAGCAAGCGATGACCGGCCCGTCCTTGAAGAATGGCTTGGGGAGAAACGGGGGCGATCCGTCAAGATCATGATTCCGAAAAGAGGGCAGGGGAGAGCCCTCATCAGGATGGCCAATCGCAACAGTGAAAGCACCCTGAAGATCATGCAGCAGACCGCCGGCCCCGATGAGGCCATGAAGCGCCTGGTGACGGCGCTGGGGCTCCGGAAGGCGCCGGAACGGATGGAGTGTTTCGATATCTCCAATATCGGCGGCGAGTATGCCGTCGGTTCCATGGTCGTCTTCTCCCATGGCGTTCCGTACAAGGATCATTATCGCCGCTTCCGCATCCGGACGGTCGCCGGGGCCGATGACTATGCCATGATGTATGAGGTTCTCCAACGGCGTTATAGCCGCAAGGAAGCTCTGCCGGACCTGCTGATGGTGGACGGCGGCAAAGGACAGCTCTCCGTGGCCATTTCGGTCTTGAAGGACCTGAACATCAGCGGCGTTGAGGTAATTGCCCTGGCCAAAGGGGGATACCATACCGGGGAGGATCCGAGGGGCGGTGGTCAGGAAGGGAGATATCAAGTCAAGGAGGGATTAAATTACGATGATGCGGATAGGGAGAACATTCCTGGAGAGGGGCCGAAGGGTTGTGATCAGCGAAGTGGTAAAATGGGTGACCGGGTCTTCCTGCCGGCACGGAAGGACGCTATAGATATATCCCGCTGGCCAGCGGCATTATTCCTTCTCCAGCGGTTGCGCGACGAGGCCCACCGTTTTGCCGTAAGTTATCATCGGAAAGTCAAAGAAAAAGAGGATTTCAATTCTCTCCTGGATCGTATTCAAGGCATCGGCCCGGAGAAAAGAAAGGCCCTCCTCAAGGGACTGGGAGACATGGGAAAGATCGGAGAGGCGACCGTTATTGACTTACAGAAGATCACGGGAATTGGCAGGGAGCTGGCCACCGCGATTGTTGCCTTTTTCAGGAAAGAAAACGGTATTTCGTCGTGAGTCGGTAGCGGTTATGGGAGTCAGCCTGTGAGTTTTATTTCGATTCTGGTTATTTCGATCGGATTGGGGATGGATGCCTTTTCCGTCGCTATCAGCATTGGGGCTGTAAGCCGCAAGGTTTCATTTGCCCGGGTCTTGCGCCTATCCACAAGTTTCGGACTCTTCCAGTTTTTCATGCCCCTTGCCGGCTGGCTGGGCGGGATGACGGTGGCAGATTATATTGCCGGGTATGACCACTGGATTGCCTTTGTGCTCCTCCTCTATGTCGGCGGTAAGATGATCCATGAATCCTTCCAACATAAAGAGAAAGTCCATCCTAACGACCCTACGAAGGGCCTGACTCTCCTCATACTTTCTGTGGCCACGAGCATCGACGCCCTAGCGGTAGGCCTGAGCCTGGCGCTTCTGAAGACGCCGATTATTTATCCCAGCATCATCATCGGTGTCGTCGCGTTTATCATGACGGCAATGGGGATGCTCTTCGGGGAGAAATTAGGAAAAATCTGCGGGAAGCGGGTCGAGGTCATTGGGGGAATCATTTTGATCGGCATTGGCGTCAAAATCCTCTTCGACCATGTTGCTTGATCAAGACCATGCGCAGCATGCCGTAGAACTCAAAACGCTAAAAATAAAGACCTGACCCCATTATGAAGGCATTCGTTGATATTTCTATTCCGCAACCCGGCCGGTGGCGGTAATTCCCACCGATAAAAACAATGACTTCTCCGGGACCGTTAGCATCTTGCCAATTACGTTGCAAAGCCTTAAGGCCACTTATCCCTTCGAGGTGTTTATCCCCCAGGGCACAGCCAATTTGCCCAAAGACTCCAAAATCAAGGCGGATCAGATTCGCACCCTCGATAAAAGCAGACTGATAAAATTTATCGGTGCTCTGGAAGAGAAAGCTATGGAAACCATCGAGAGGGCGCTGAAAGTTCACCTCTCTCTCAAATAGCGAGCAAACGGCCCATAGCTTTTCAGATCAATGCCCTCCCACGCGCTTGCTGTAAATCACAACCGAATGGTGAAAATCACCACCGTGATTTCATTTGTCTGAGGGATGGAAAAAGAAAAGCGGTCGGCGAGTTTTCAAAAAGGTTATTACATACAGGAACTTTCAACCTTAGCTTCATCAGACTGACGAGAGATGCCTCATGGCATGTCAATTGCTTGCGAAATGGAAAGATAGAAATTTCAGGACTGTTTCAAAAAGCGGAGGGGGTGATAAAAAGGAAGTATTTGTCAGACGCAAACGAGTTTCAGATTAACTATCAACAAATACATTTAAGGAGAAGAAATCATGAAAGTATTTCGAAAGAGAAAAGGACAGAAGGGTTTCACCCTGATCGAACTCATGATCGTTATCGCGATCATCGGTATCCTGGCAGCCATCGCCATCCCGCAGTTCACGGCGTACAGGACCAGGGGTTATGAAACGCAAGCAAAATCCGATGTGAAGAACGCTTACACCTCTGCCCAGGCATTTTTCTCAGACTCACCGTCCGCGAGTGCCAGCATGTCAATATTGGGAAACTATGGATTCAAATCGTCAGCAAATGTAACCACAGCGATTACCTCTGGTGGTGAAACTATGAGTTCTTTGGCTATTACGGCGGTCAGCACGAATGGCGGAAAAACATTTGGGGTTAATAGTACGGGTACCATTACACCTTAATTTTGCTGTTATGGAGAGTAAAAAGGGGTGAGGCATCTACTCACCCCTTTTTTTTATCAATAAGGTTGATGGGGAGGCATATTGAAATCACCAAGCAACAAAAGGGACATTTTAATTTGCCTGGCCCTGATTCTGTTCGTCATTATTATTTACTGGCAGGCCCAAGACTTCAAGTTCGTCTATTATGACGACGGTTCATATGTTGCTGAAAGGACACATGTGATGGCGGGCCTGACCTGGGATGGATTCAAGTGGGCCATGGCAGCTACCGAGGCCGGTTTCTGGCATCCCCTCACCTGGCTTTCCCTGATGATCGACCGGGAGTTGTTCGGCAATAATCCGGGCGGCTATCACTGGACGAACGTTATCCTGCACATCATCAATACCCTCCTGCTTTTTTTCTTTCTTAAAAGGGCGACAAAGGCCCCGCGCCGGAGTGCCTTTGTCGCCCTTCTTTTCGCCGTCCACCCTCTCCATGTGGAATCCGTCGCCTGGGTATCGCAACGAAAGGATCTTCTTTGTACGCTCTTTGGTTTTGCTTCGCTGCTGGCGTATGTAAATTATTCCAAATATCCGAACTGGCGGCGATACACGGTTGTGATCATTTTTTTTATCCTTGGACTTATGTCGAAACCTATGATTGTTACCTTCCCTTTTGTCATGCTGCTCATGGATTATTGGCCTTTGCAACGACTGATGGTGAGTGGGGACGCAAGAAACGTCAACGTCATGTCGCCCCCAGAGGTTCGTGCCGGCAGACGCCCCTTCGTGGTCCTTTTACTGGAGAAGGCGCCCCTTGTCGTGTTGTCTGTCCTCGCGTCCGTCCTGGTCGTCATGACAGAACATAAAGTCCATGCCTTAACGGATCTGAAGATTTTATCAATCATGAACCGTTTTGCCAACGCCATTGTATCGTACGTAAAATATATCGCCATGATGTTCTGGCCGGCAAACCTGACTTTTTTTTATCCCCATCCTGTTTCCATACCCGTGGTTCAAGTCATTGGTGCGCTGCTTCTGTTGTCGGCGATCACGATCATTATTATTTTAATGTGCCGGCGCAAACCATATCTTTTTACTGGTTGGTTCTGGTATGCGGGGACCCTGGTTCCCGTCATCGGCCTTATTCAGGTAGGACCCCACGCTTTGGCAGATCGTTACACCTACGTGCCGCTTGTCGGCCTGTTTATCATCTTGGTCTGGGGTGTGTCGGATCTTGCCGTCCGATGGCGATTTGGGCGACATCTTTTATGTGTGGTGGGCACCGTAACCATAGTGAGCCTGTCGTTTTGTTCCTGGCTGCAAGCAAGTTATTGGAGAAACAGCATAACCTTGTTCGAACACGCCCTACAAATAGCGCCGGACAACTATATTGCTCTAAATAATTTGGGACAGTTTTATGTAAACAATGGTAAATATGACAAAGGACTTGCTTATATGCACAAAGGGATACAGGTTAAGCCAAAGTTCGGTCCTTTGTATTACAATGTCGGTCTTGCCATGTACGACAGGAGAGATTATGAAAAAGCCATTGAATATTTTGCAAAAGCAGAACGAATGTCTTTTGATGACGACGAGAATCGGCGATTACTCGGGGACTGCTACCGGCTGACGGGAAGATTGCATCAGGCGGTCGATACCTATGGGAAGGCATTGGAGATAAATAGCCACAATACATCGGCTAGATACGGTATGGCCCTGGCGTTGATGGAAATGGGACGAAACGACGAGGCTATCAAGGAATTAAGAAATACCTTGTCCTCCGCCCCCCTTCACTTAAGTGCCCGTAAGATATTGATGCTCTTGGCGTTAAAAAAGGGAGACATGAGCACGGTCGTTGCGGAAGGGCAGAAGGCCTTAGCCAATGGTTCCGCCGATGCGGAGTTGCAAAAAATGATGGAATATGCCGGCGGAGAGAAAAGCGGTATGGATAAGGCCGTTTTTCCTGTGAATCCATCAAAAGACACCGATAGTGAAAACAACTAGACGTAAGGTTCATAGATCCACATGCCGCGGGACGGGGAAATTCTTTCCCTTTGAGAAGCCTTATGCGTAGCCGACTCGCACATTATATTATCATTGTTATTCTTGTTGTTATCGCCTACCTGCCTATTTTTACGGGAGATTTCGTCTTTGACGATCAGACGCTGATCAGGGATAATCCCTATATAACAAGATTTCAATCTATTTCATCTTACCTTTCCCAGGAAGACGGCATTGTTGATGAACGGGACAAGGGAGCGCTTCACACTGGCTATTACCGGCCTCTGGTTAATGTTACCTACTTTATGGACTACAAAATATGGGGGATGAAGGCTTACGGATTCCGGATGACGAATCTGATTCTCCATCTTCTGGCCTGTTTCCTGCTGTACGAATTGCTCCTTCAGTTAACCGGACGCCGGTTGGAGGTCTTTTGGGCAGTCCTTCTTTTTGCCGTCCATCCAATTCATACAGAAACAGTTTCCATCATTGTGTCGAGAAATAATATCCTGGCCACCATTTTTATCCTCGCATCATTTTACTCCTACCTTGCCTGGTGGAATAAGGGCACGCCCTTCGCCCTGGCCGTTTCTCTCCTTACCTTTACGGGTGCTGTCTTTTCCAAGGAATTCGGCTTGATGGCTTTGCCACTCTTATTTCTTTATCAGCGCCTGTTGGCTGATGAGAAGAACCTCCGGAGGGAGATGGAAAGCTATGCGCCCTATCTGATCATTTTAATGTTCTATTTTGTCCTGAGAAAAACGGTGGTGTCCACTTCCTTTAACATTCCTGATGACGTACTCACCAGGCTCGCCTATATTCCCTATCTCATTACATATAATCTGAAACTCATTTTTCTTCCCTATAATCTGCACAGTTTTTCAATCAGGTATCCGGGGTCCTTACTGGCGCCCACAGTTATAGTGTCCTTCTTTGTTGTCCTTTTTCTCGCCGTGTTCTTATATGCATTGCGAAAAGAATCACTGGTCGTTTTTTCAACAGTGGCTTTTTTCATGACGCTCCTGCCGGTACTCAATATTATTGACAAAGCTTCAGTATCCTTGGTTGCCATGCGCTGGCTTTACCTGCCCATGTCCTTTCTCGCCCTGGGATTTGTCCGGATGTCGGAGAAGCTTCTATCAGTTCGTAGGAAGAGTGCCACACAGATCATTCTTATAGCTGTAACGGTTTATTTTGCAGTTGGGTCATACACGTTGAATGCACATCTCTGGCATGATCAGGAAACATTTCTGAAACAGGAGGTCCGCCATTTTGCTAATTATATTTACATGGGTGATTATGCGGAAATGATGCACAAGAAGAAGCAGTATCAGGAGGCCGAGCCTTTTTTTCAGCAGTCTTTGAAAATACCGCCCATTTTAGCTTGTAATTTTATCAACTACGGGGCGCTATTAATTGAAACGGAACGGCCGCAGGAAGCCCTGAACATTTTGGTACAGGCACGGTCTCTCACCATGGACCATA
>JALNVY010000006.1 GCA_023231165.1 Syntrophales bacterium
ATGGTCCGCCAGATCCCCCAGGCCCGTCTTTTTGACGTTGCGGGAACCAACCATTATTCCATCGTCTTTTATCCCCATGCCGGGCGGGACCAAACCGTTGCCGATTTCCTCGCTGGTCAATAGGCGTTGGTCTATAGGCTAGGCCGGACATATCACGTGTCACTGACAAAACCGGGGATGATCGTTGCATAATATCTCATAATGTAATACAATGAACTCATAAAAAATAAATTGGAGGGAATGCTGTTTCCTGAAGGAAACATAAAAAAGAGTTTTGGGAATGTTTTTTATAATTTAGAATTGTATGTATTTGTTTATATTTGACATATTAAAAAACCCCAAGAAGGGCCACCAACAATAACCTCTGTTTTTCCGCTATCATATCTGATACTTCTACTATTCCGGAGTCCGGAATAGTAGACAAACAAGGAGGGTAATCTGCGCATGGCTACGAAATATGTCAAAGGGCGGCTGTACAAAATCAAGCTCGCCGAGCTCCAAGCGGACCCGAACCAGGTGCGTAAGTTCATGGATCCCATCACTCTCAATGAACTTACGGCATCCATCCAGAAACTCGGAGTACTGACGCCCATTCAGTTTCGTCAGGACGATCAGGCGATCCTGTTTATCGTCGCTGGCCACCGCCGCGTCAAGGCGGCAGGAAAGGCAGGGCTGACGGACATGGGCGTGTCTCCGGGTGAGGAAGACCCGGAAGCACCCGCAAGCAGCAACCTTGCATAAAATCCCAGTGGCAGGGACGAGGAGCATGAAAAAGACTACGAAGGAGATCTCATGAGTAATGCCAAAACACCGTTTCGCTTTGCAGCGATATTATTAGCGATTGACATTTCGATAAATTATCATTTATAATAAGCTAATGAAATACACTGACTTGGCTGCCGCCATCAAAAGCCCTGTGTTCTCCCGAACCGACCTTACATTGTCGGGATATAAGGTCCTCGACTACCAGCTCAGCCTCTGAGCTAAAAAGGGGTATCTGATCCGCCTGAAAAACAGGCTTTACGACTTCCGCCGGGAGATGGAGAAGGTACGGGGCGAGGGCGTCGCCTTTCTGCTTCGTCAACCCAGCTATCTGAGCCTTATTTTTCGCCACGTGAGGCCAAGCGGCCTGCATTGAACAGGATGAACAGGATGAAAAAGAAGAAGACTGTACCCCTGGAGCAAGAAATCTCAGTGTCTGACGGGCAGCGGAAGGGCGCTAATGTTTCGACACAACCGGACGCATCGGTTGAGACTCCTGGGGACATTTCGGTTTCGACCCCACCGGACAAGTCCGTTGAAGCCCCACCAGAGACAGACACGTTCGGCCACGAGCAGGCAGGCTTTCCCATCGTCGGTATCGGCGCGTCAGCTGGGGGGCTGGCGGCGTTCGAGGCCTTCTTCTCCGCCATGCCCACCGACACCGATCCCGGCATGGCCTTTGTCCTCGTGCAGCATCTGGCTCCGGACCACAAGAGCATCCTTGTCGACCTGGTAAGACGCTACACGCGGATGCAGGTTTACGAGGTCGAGGACGGGATGGCGGTTCAGCCCAACTGCACCTACATCATCCCGCCCAACCGGGATATGGCCTTCCTGAACGGGGCACTCCAACTCCTGGAACAAACCTCTCCCCGGGGCATGCGCCTGCCCATTGACTTTTTTTTCCGTTCCCTCGCCCAGGACCAGCGCGAGCGTGCCATCTGCATTGTACTGTCCGGCACGGGCAGCGACGGCACGCAGGGCGTCCGGGCGATCAAGGGCGAGGGGGGCATGGTCATGGCGCAGAACCCCGAATCCGCGGAGTACGACGGCATGCCACGGAGCGCCATCGCCACGGGCCTTACGGATTATATCCTGCCGCCGGCGGAGATGCCTGCCCAGATCATCGCCTACGTCACCCACACCTTTGGCAAAAGGACCCGTCCGTTCTCCCCCCCGACCGCCAGAGCGGAAGACCTCCTGAAAAAGATCTGCGTCCTCATGCGCGACCAGACGGGCCATGACTTTTCCCTCTACAAGCAAAACACGATGGTCCGCCGCGTGGAGCGGCGCATGGCCGTCCACCAGATCGACCGGCTGGACGGGTACGTGCGCTACCTGCAGAAAAATCCGGCGGAGGGGGAAGCCCTCTTTCGCGATCTTCTGATCGGCGTCACTAGCTTTTTCCGGGACCCCGAAGCCTTCACGGCCCTCGAAGAAAAGGTCATCCCCCAACTCTTTGCCGGCAAGCCCGCAGGCGCCATTATCCGCGTCTGGTCGCCGGGATGCTCCACCGGCGAAGAGGCCTATTCCCTCGCCATCCTCCTCCAGGAGCGTATGGAGACGCTGAAACAGACCTTCGCGGTGCAGGTGTTCGCCACGGACATTGACAGCCGGGCCATCGCGGTGGCCCGGGCCGGCGTTTACCCCGCCGGCATCGCCGCCGACGTCTCGCCGGAGAGACTCGCGCGCTTTTTTACCCATGACCCGGAGGTCGGCGTTTACCGTATCCAGAAAGGCATCCGCGAACTGCTGGTCTTGTCCGAGCAGGACGTAATCAAAGACCCGCCCTTTTCCAAGCTCGACCTGATCAGTTGCCGGAACCTCCTGATCTATATGGGCGGTGAGTTGCAGAAGAAGCTGATCCCCCTGTTCCATTACGCCTTGAACCCGGGGGGGAGCCTCCTGCTGGGAACCTCCGAGACGGTGGGGGAATTTCTGGAGCTCTTTGCCCCGCTGGACCACAAATGGAAGCTCTATCAACGCAAAGGGGAGGCCCAGGGCGCGCACCGTCCGGCGCTGGGAAGGTTTATCCCACCCCTGACAGCGGACGGGGCCGCTTCGGCGCCGGCAAAAGCAGGGCGCAGCGAAGTGAGCAAGGTCCCCCTGCGTGTGCTTGCCGAACAGGCCTTGATCAATGAATACACCCCGGCCAGCGTGGTCGTCAATGAGCGCGGCGATATCCTCTATATCCACGGCCGGACGGGCAGATACCTGGAACCGGCCCCCGGCGACGCCGGGATGAACATTACCCGAATGGCCAGGGAGGGATTGCGGCAGGAACTGGTCACGACCCTGCGCAAAGCGGCAGCCCGCAAAGAGACGGCGCGCTACCCAGGGCTGCGGGTCAAAACAAACGGTGATTTCATCAACGTCAATCTGACGATCCGGACGCTAGCCGCAGGCCCCTTGGATCCGGCGACAGGCTCAGGGCAATTTGGGGACAAGGGCCGGCCGGAGGCGCCCGCCGCCGGTCTGTTCCTGGTCAGCTTCGAGGATGCGCCGGCGGCCCTCCCGGTCCGCCCCGGACAGGCCAAAGGAACGGGCGTTGGCGTCGTCGATCCCGCCGCGGACAGCGACACCCGGGCGGCAGCGCTGGAGCAGGAACTGCGGGACAAGGAGGAATATCTCCAGTCCACCATCGAGGAGATGGAGACTTCCAACGAAGAGCTCACATCCGCAAACGAGGAGCTACAGTCGGTGAACGAAGAATTACAGTCCACCAACGAGGAGCTGGAGACCTCCAAGGAAGAGCTGCAATCGGTCAACGAAGAGCTGGGGACGGTCAACTCCGAGCTACAGCAGAATGTCTCCGAGCTCTCCCGGACCAATAACGACATGAACAATCTCCTGGCCGGCACGGGCGTGGGGACCGTCTTTGTGGACCATCAAATGCGCATCCGGCGCTTTACCCCCACCGCCACCCAACTGATCAACCTGATTCAGGCGGACGTGGGGCGGCCGGTGGGCCACATCGTCTCCAACCTCGCGGGCTATGACCGCCTGCTTACGGACACACAGGCCGTATTGGACACCCTGATCCCCAAAGAGCTGGAAGTGCAGACCCGGGCGGGGGACTGGTATCTCATGCGCATCCGGCCCTATCGCACCCTGGAAAATGTCATCGAGGGGGCGGTGCTCACCTTTTTCGACGTCACCGAGATGAAGAAGGCGAAGGAGGCGCTGCGGGAAGTCGAAAAAGTGCGCCGTCTGGCCATAGTGGTGCAGGACGCGTTCGACGCCATCATGGTGCAGGATATGGAGGGCCGCATCCTGGCCTGGAATCCGGCGGCGGAGCGAATGTACGGCTGGAGCGAGGCCCTGGCGCTGGCCATGAACATTCGTGACCTGATCCCGGAAAAGCAGCGCGCAGAAGCGTTGATTCTCGTGCAGCAACTGGCTCGGGCCGAGGTCCTCGAACCCTACCGTACCCAACGGCTCGCCAAAGACGGTCGGATCGTGGAAGTGTGGCTTACCGCTACGGCATTGGTCAGCGAGATCGGCGATATTTACGCCATTGCGACAACGGAGAGAGAAGTAATCAAGGATAAAAATATGGTGATCTCGCAAAAGATCCCAAAATCACCTCTCTCCCAGGGAGCGGGTTAGGATAAGGTGAAAATGATGGCGACGTTTTTCCAGGTCTTGGCACATAGGATGCAATATACGATGACAATATAGCCTATGTTCGCATTTGTGTCAGGAAGATTAAGGGGAATCCAATGATTGACGAAAAGCAATTTGGTCGGGAAGAGAACGGCATCCTGTCGAAAGGATCAGAACAGACGGACACTTTGCGTAGGCGGGCGGAGGACATATTCCTGAGAAAAGCCGCCGGGATGCCGAAAGACTTAGAGGCATTATCCCCCGAGGAGGTGCGGCAATTGGTCTACGATCTGCAGGTGTACCAGATCGAACTGGAGATGCAGAACGAGGAGCTGCACCGGTCACAGAGAGAACTGGAAGCGTCGCGAGCGCGGTATTTCGATCTGTACGATCTGGCGCCGGCGGGCTATTTCACCCTCAACGAGTCGGGGCTGATCCTGGAGGTCAATCTCACCGCCGCTACCCTGCTGGGTGTGGCGAGAAGCGCCTTGGTCAAGCAGCCGTTGACCCGCTTTATCCTTCCTGCGGACCAGGACATCTTTTACCGGCATCGTAAGCTGTTTTTTGAAACGGAATCGCCACAGGTGTGCGAAATCAGGATACTGCGTGCGGGCGCCGCCCCCTTCTGGGTGCGCATCGATGCGACCGTAGTGCGGGACGTTGACAGCGCCTTCATATGCCGCGCCATGATGGTTGACATCACCGACCTCAAGCAAAGTGAGGAAGCTTTGCGTAAGAGCGCCGAATGGATGAGACGGGCTTTGGGAGCGACCGTCCAGGCCATAGCGGTGATCGTTGAAACAAGGGATCCTTACACGGCGGGCCATCAAAAGAAAGTGGCTGATCTGGCCCGGGCAATGGCAACGGAGATGAACCTTCCCGCCAATAGGACCGATGGAATCCGAATGGCGTCTGCCATCCATGACCTCGGCAAGATATCCGTTCCGGCGGAAATTCTCAGTAATCCGAAAAAATTAACGGCATTGGAATTCAGCCTTATCAAAACCCATGCCCAGTCTGGTTATGATATATTGAAAGGCATTGAATTCCCCTGGCCTGTTGCGAGGATGGTTCTGGAACATCATGAACGGATGGATGGTTCCGGTTATCCCCAGGGTCTGATTGGGGAAGAAATCCTCCTGGAGTCGCGGATACTGGCCGTGGCCGACGTGGTGGAATCCATGGCCTCGCACCGTCCATATAGGCCCGCCTTGGGCCTTGATCCCGCCCTGAAGGAAATTGAGAATAACAAGGGGACGCTTTACGATTCCGGCGCCGTGGATGCGTGCCTGAGAATATTCAGGGGAAAAGGATATAAAATGATTGGGTGAAATGGAGCATGAATCATGACGAGCCCTACCGTCAGCGGTTTTCCAGAATAAAAGCCTTCATCCTTATTTAATCTTATAATCCGGTAACACCAGCGGGCAAGTCAAGGGTAATGATGAGGGCAAATAGAATGACTAAAGGAAACCAATTAGGTCTTGACGACGCCGGCGCCGCTTTAAGAGGCTCAGGACAGTCCCTGCGCCAGCGGGCGGAGGAAATCGCTTGGGATAAATCCGCCGGCACGGCGAAAAACCTGGAGTCGCTTACCCCCGAAGAGGTGCGGCAATTGGTCTACGATCTGCAGGTGTACCAGATCGAACTGGAGATGCAGAACGAGGAGCTGCACCGGTCACAGAGAGAACTGGAAGCGTCGCGGGCTCGGTATTTCGATCTCTATGATCTGGCGCCGATCGGCTATTTAACCATCAGCGAGCAGGGGCTGATCCTGGAGGCCAATCTCGCGGCAGCTACCCTGCTGGGCATGGTAAGAAGCGTCCTGTTCAAGCTGCCGTTGAGAAGCTTTATCCTCCCCGAGGACCAGGACATTTATTACCGGCACCGCAAATTGCTTTTTGAAACGGGCGCGCCGCAGATGTGCGAGATGCGGATGGTAAAAAAAGACGCTGCCCCCTTCTGGGCGCACATAGATGCAACCGCGGCGCAGGACGCTGACGGCGCGCCCATGTGTCGCGTCGTAATGGGCGACATCACCGCCCGCAAGCAGGCCGAGGCGGCGCTACAACAGGTGCACGATGAACTGGAGCATCGTGTGACGGAGCGGACGGCGGCGTTGAAGTGGGCCAACGAGGAACGGCGGACGGACATCATCAACCGCCAGCGGGTGGAGGAGATGTTGCACCGAACGGAAGCAAACTTCCGCCGGTCTCTGGATGACTCCCCGCTGGGCGAACGCATCGTGACCATAGAAGGTGAGACAATTTATGCCAACCGGGTCATTCTGGATATCTATGGTTACGACTGTGTTGAGGAACTGAGAACGACCCCCATCAAGAATCGCTATACGCCGCAGAGCTATGCAGAATTTAAAGTAAGAAGGGAAAAAAGAAAATGTGGTAAACATGGCCCGTACGAATACGAGATCGGCATCGTAAGGAAAGACGGTGCAGTCCGCTATCTCCAGGTCTTCCGCAAAGAAGTGCTTTGGGAGGGTGAAAAACAGTTTCAGGTAATATACCAGGACATCACCAAGCGCAAGCGGGCGGAAGAAGAAGTTATCGAAACATTACAGCTGTTGCAGGATACCCGGGACATGCTGGTCCAGTCCGAAAAACAGGCTGCGATCGGACGTCTGGCCGCTGGCGTCGCCCATGAAATCCTCAATCCCGCCAGCATCATCTCCTCAAGACTCCAGTTTATGGAAGAAGAAAACCTTGCGGAACCGGCCAGGGAAAACTTGCGGGTGAGCCGTGAACAGCTCCAGAGAATTGTCAAAGTCACTCGTGATTTACGTCAAGCATCCGCTATTCATCAGGTACATTTTATTAGTGATGATTTCCGCCGGGTCATCGAAGTGGGTCTACAGATAACGGACCGCCGGATCAAGGATGATCACATCCGGCTCGAATACGATCCCCCTACGGAGATCATGCCTGTAAAAATGATCCTGAACAGGCTGGTGAAGGTGATGGTCCATCTTATCCTCAATGCCTGCGACGCCATGACGGTTAATCAGGAAAAACGGTTGATCATTACGGTCCAATATCATGCGTTTTCCCCACAAAGCCTTTCCATGCTCCTGATTGTCGCCGACAACGGTCATGGTATTCCCACCGGAGACCTGTACCGGATTTTTGATCCTTTCTTTACCACCAAAGAGCCCGGAAAAGGCACGGGACTTGGATTATCGGTCTGTAGAGGAATCATCCAGGAGCATGGAGGGACTATTCACGCGGAAAGTAACGCTATGGGAGGGGCGTCCTTTGTCGTTGAATTGCCCCTTTGCGATCATAAAAAATGACGGCCTCGTCAGGTATGGTTCATGCAAAGTATCGTGAAGTGGTGATGCGGGGCGGAGCGTCAAACCGGCAATGACTATTATAAACCGGACATATAGGGTGTCGCTGACACGCTTCCGGACACCCTTGACATGCTGGAACTTATTCCATATAATTATGGAAATGTTTCCATAGCGGTGATTCCATATTCATGACTTGGATCGGAAGATCTATGAACTCACGAACCCTTTTATACTTTCCCATTATTCACACCCAGACGGACATGGGAGCCCTCAGCGAGTCGATCAGAAAAGTAACCCTTCAGAAGCTCGGCGAGCGTGTCTGGCGACGGAAGATCAATCTTGTCAAGCAATTCTGGGCTGATCTGGAAAGCATTCTTGACAGGCTTTCTCTTGTCTACGCCCAAACCCGCCTGTATCAGGACGGTCTGCCGGTATGTGACAAAGAGCAAGACATCGTTACTGAATTAGCAAAGAAAGGCAGTCCGAATCACGAACTTCTGGTCCGGCTGATGGAAAAAGGAGCGACGGTTGTGGGCACGGAATCCGCGGAACTGCTGATCGAGGAATATCATCTCATCAAAAAGATTCTCGAAACCGGGAATGCCCATGACGCCATGGCAATCGAGGCCCGTCAAAAGGCAGCGGGCGACCTCCTGCTGGCGAAACGGGATGCATTCATTGCCGAGAGAATCGCAACGACCCTGCAGGCGGGGGAGACAGGCGTCCTTTTCCTGGGCATGCTGCACAATATTTCCGCACTCCTGCCGGCAGATATGGAGGTATTCTATCCCATGAACCGTCCTTTAGGTAAGAAGGGGAAATAATATGGATGACCATATCTCAAACATCCTTGTTGTTGATGATGAAGAAGAAATAAGGAAGATCCTGAGCCGCATCCTGGAGAAGGAAGGATTCAAGGTTGTCACCGCTGCCGATGGACAGCAGGCGATGCAGAAGATTTGTTTTGAGGCCCCTGATGCCGTTCTGCTCGACGTGCGCATGCCCGGTCTTAACGGCATGGAGATCCTGAAAAAAATAAAGGAAATTGACGATGATCTGCCGGTGGTCCTCGTCACGGCGTACGGCGATATTCACCAGGCAGTCACGGCCATGAAGGAAGGGGCCTACGATTATCTTGCCAAGCCCTTCGACAATGACGAGGTGGTCTGGATTGCCCGCCGGGCCCTGGCAGAAGGTCAATTAAAGAGGAACCTCAAATCCATAGATAATCGATATAGCGGCAACTTCGGTCTCATCGAGAACATGGGACCAAGCGACAAGATTGCTCGCCTGGTAGCGGATATTCACCGGGTGGCAAAATCGGGCTTTTCCGTGGTCATCATCGGCGAAACAGGTACGGGAAAAGAACTTGTCGCCAGGGCCATCCACGAAGACAGCGCCCGAGCTAAGGGGCCTTTCGTAGCTGTCGATTGCGGCGCCATCCCCGAGAACCTCCTGGAGAGTGAACTTTTTGGTCATGAAAAGGGATCGTTCACCGGGGCGGATCGCCAGAAACTGGGAAAATTCGAGCTGGCCCACGGCGGCTCCCTCTTTATGGACGAGATCGGAAACATGCCCGCCGGTTCCCAGGCGAAGTTCCTCCGGGTGCTACAGGACCGGAAAATACACCGGGTCGGCGGCGTCAAACCTGTAAATGTTGATCTCCGGCTCATTGTGGCCACCAACCAGGACCTCCAGGAAATGGCAGTCGGCGGTGGGTTTCGCAAGGACCTTTATTATCGCCTGAATGAGTTTACGATCCGTATCCCCGCCCTCCGGGAAAGAAAGGAAGATATCCCTTATCTGGCCAAGCGCTTCCTGGATAAGGCTAATATCGAATTGCAAAAAACGATAACCGGCTTCACGGAAGAGGCTGTGGAAGCGCTGATGTCATACAACTGGCCGGGAAACGTCCGCCAGCTCCGCTCGGTAATCCGGCGGGCGGCCCTGGTGGCCAAGGAGACGATCACCGAGAAGGATCTCAACATCAAGCGGGCCCCAGTGCCGGGAATGGTCTTTTCCCCGAAGGTCCAGGGGACGCCCTGGGAAAATGCCTCCCTGAGCGAGATTGTCCAGCAGAGCGTCCTGGCGGTGGAAAAGGAGGTGCTCACGGAAGTGCTTAGATTTACCGGCGGCAACAAGGCCAAGGCGGCCAGGTTGTTGCGGGTCGATTACAAGACCATGCACACGAAGGCAAAAAAATTCGGCATTCAGCAAAACGGAGGGGACAATGACAATGAAACGCAAGTCAAATAGCAAGGATACGGACGCTGGCCGGGGCGACATCGGGGGCGGTATTTTCAGCAGTTTGTCGGGGTTCATCAATAACTTGGGTGATCTGGCCAATGCGGGGGAACGCCTTTCCAAGCGCCAGGCGGCAAAAGAGGTCCGGGGCGACAAGGGAGGCGCCTCCGGGGAAAAGGCCGGGGGTGAGAGTAGTTTCAGCCGCATCATCAGCGGCTTGACCGACATCGCCGAAAAACTCAACGAGATCTCCGAAAAAGGGGAAACCGTGTCTAAAAAGGGAGAGTTCACCTTCCCCTCCAAAGAAGGGGGCGTCAAGGGGGTCTATGGTTTCAGCTTTAAAACGGGCCTGGGCGGCAAGGACGACGCTATCAAAGTGGAACCTTTCGGCAATGTACGGAAGGACAAGAAAACCGGCGCGGCAGTGGTCCAGGAGATCCACGAACCTCTCGTCGATATCTTTGAAGACGCCGACGCCACCACCCTTATTGCGGAAATGCCCGGCGTGGGGCCGGATGATATCAGAATCGATGTCCGGGACGACGTCCTAACGGTATTTGCCGAAAAGGGCGAGAAAAAGTACCGGAAGGAGATCCTTCTGAGTCATTCCCCCGCTAAAAACCGGATCAAGGTGACCTGCAACAACGGCATCGTAACCATCCGCTGCGAAAAGGCAGGATGAAGCACAGGAATGGAATCGAATTGTAATTCCCACAGTGCACGCTGTAATTCTCGCGGTCCAATTGTCATTCCCGCGGAGGCGTGAAATCGAAGATTAATGTTCATAATCCAGCGGCTTACTTCTGGATTCCGGGTCAAGCCCGGAATGACGGTGAAGGAAGAGGAATCATGAAAGAGACTGAAAGACCACTTGTCAAGCTGAAGGTAACGGAAGCATTGACTAAGGATGTCGGACGCGCCCTGGCCCGGATGGGGCCGGAAGATCTCGAACGGCTCCAGGCGGCAATCGGCGATACGGTGGAAGTCGAGGGAAAACGTAAGGCCCTCTGCAAGGTCATGCCCGCCTTTAAAGAGATCCGCGGTCAGTCCCGGGTCCAGTTAGACGGCCTGACCCGGGAGAACGCCGGCGTCGGCCTCGACGAAATGGTGAAAATAAGCAAAATGAAATGCCGTCCGGCGGAGCGGATCGTCTTGACGCCGACCAACGTCACCCCGGCGGAGCGGGATCTGCATTACATCGGGAGCTTGCTGGACGGCCTGCCGGTCCTGGAGGGGGCCAAGATACAGGCGGCCCTGTTCGGCAGCCGCGCCGCCTTCTTCAAAGTGGAATCCGTGACGCCCAAGGGGCCGGTCATCATCAACCCGGCCACCATCCTCGTCATCGGCAAGTCTCAGGGAGAAGAAGCAGGGGGCGGCCGGACCCTCACCTATGAGGACATTGGCGGCCTGAGATCACAGCTCCAGCGGATCAGGGAGATGATTGAACTACCGCTGCGCTACCCCGAGGTTTTCGAACGCCTTGGAATCGACGCGCCCAAGGGCGTCCTCCTCTATGGCCCCCCGGGGTGCGGGAAGACCCTTATCGCCCGGGCGATCGCCCACGAAACGGAGGCCAATTTCTTTTCCGTCAGCGGGCCGGAGATCATCCATAAATTTTACGGCGAAAGCGAAGCCCATCTCCGGAAGATCTTCGAAGAGGCCTCACGGAAAGGACCGAGCATCCTGTTTCTCGATGAGATTGACGCCATCGCCCCCCGCCGGGAAAACGTCGTCGGGGACGTGGAAAAACGGGTCGTCGCCCAGCTCCTCGCCCTCATGGACGGCCTCAACAAAAGACAGAACGTCATCGTTATCGCCGCCACCAACATCCCCAACGCCCTTGACCCGGCCCTGCGACGTCCGGGCCGGTTCGACCGGGAAATCGTCATTCCGATCCCGGATCGGCGCGGCCGCCTCGAGATCCTCGAGATCCACAGCCGGGGGATGCCCCTGGCTGTCGACGTCCAGATGGAGCACCTGGCCGAAATTACCCACGGATTCGTCGGGGCGGACCTGGAAGCCCTCTGCCGGGAAGCGGCTATGAGTTGCCTGCGCCAGATCATGGGAGAAATCGACTTCGGGCAGACCGGAATTCCTTACGAAACCCTCGCGAAACTCGAGGTCCGGATGGATGATTTCCTAACGGCCCTGCGGGAGATCGAACCCTCGGCCA
Organism: Syntrophales bacterium; assembly: GCA_023231165.1. Lineage (GTDB taxonomy): Bacteria > Desulfobacterota > Syntrophia > Syntrophales > UBA8958 > UBA8958. The sequence continues at coordinate 12,093 of JALNVY010000006.1, forward strand.
TCCGGGAGGTCTTCGTCGAATCCCCCAATGTCCACTGGGAAGACGTCGGCGGGCTTGCCTCCCTGAAGGAGCGCCTCATCGAGGCCGTAGAGTGGCCCCTGAAATATCCCCATCTTTTTGAAAAGGGAGGGGTGACGCCACCCAAGGGGATTCTCCTCGTCGGTCCGCCGGGATGCGGCAAGACGATGATGGCCAAGGCGATTGCCACGGAGAGTCAGGTAAATTTCATATCCGTCAAGGGACCAGCCCTGATGTCGAAATGGGTCGGGGAGTCGGAAAAGGGGGTTCGGGAAATCTTTCACAAGGCCAAGCAGGCGGCCCCCTGTATAATCTTTTTCGATGAAATCGACGCCCTCGTCCCGACCCGGAGCGCCGGCTCGTCGGATTCCCATGTCTCAGAAAGGATATTGAGCCAGTTCCTGGCCGAGTTCGACGGGATCGATGAACTCCGGGGGGTCCTCGTCCTGGGGGCGACCAACCGTCTGGATATGCTGGACGCGGCGGTCCTCCGGCCGGGACGCTTCGATGACATCGTGGAAATGATGATGCCGGACGAGCAGGATCGGGAGGCGATCTTTGCCGTCCATCTCCGCAATAAACCCGTGGCCAAAGAGGTGCAACCAGCCGCATTAGCTGAGAAAACAGAAGGCTTCAGCGGGGCCGACATCGCCGCCGTGGTCCGCACGGCAGCCATGACGGCGGTGCGCCGCGCCGTTGCGACCCTGGAAAAAGGAGGGGTGGGAGAACCGGCTATCCTCATCCGACGCCAGGATATCGAAGCGGCCATCGAGGAAGTGCTCCGGGGGATGGGATGAATTCGGGAATCTATCTTTTTTGTCTGACTCCCGCTTCCCCTCTTCCGGAAATTGCCGGGACGGGAATTGACGGGAATCATCCCCTGTTTATCGAGATCATTGGCGAGGTCGCCGGCGTCCTTTCCGAGATTGACCTCGATGACTTTACCGGCCCTGCGTCCCAGGAGAAAATGGAAGATCTGGCGTGGGTGGCCCCCCGGGCGCTCCGTCATGAAGAGGTCATCATAGCCGTAATGGACCAGGGCCCCGTCCTGCCCGTCCGTTTCGGCACGGTATTTTCTTCCCTGGCGGCGGTGGCGGAACCACTGCGTAGGCGTCAGGATGTCTTGAGGAGGTTTTTCCAGGATACTGATGGCAGGCAGGAATGGACCCTCAAGGGATATGTGAACCTGCCCCAGGCCCGGGCGCGGATGGCGGCGGAGCGCCTGACGGCGGAAAAGGAACAGTTGGCGGAACTTTCTCCGGGGAAACGTTATTTTTTAGAGCAGAAAATCAAGGGAGCCGTGGATAAGGCGACGACCTCCTGGATCAAGGGGATAGGGGAGGAAATCGGAAAGTTGGCCAAGGAGATGTCCGTGGGGTTCAGCGAATGTCGCATTCAATCACGGGAGGTCACCGGCAGGGACGAGGAGATGTTTTTCCACGGCGCCCTGCTTGTCCCCGATGGATACGTGGAAGCACTGGAAGGCATTACAGACGAATGGAACACCTGCCATGAGGTTCAGGGGCTCCAAATCGAGATTTCCGGACCCTGGCCGCCTTACCACTTCACCCCGGCGCTTTAGGGAAGAGTAATCATGGCTTATCTGTTATACGGCATCGTGAAAGACCCGGTGGTCGGTGGCACATCAATTGCGGGGGTGAAGGGCCAGCCGGTGATCTTTGTCGAAGCTCATGGCCTGTGCGCCGCCGTATCGGAGCTTGATGTGGAAAAAGGGGCGCCGCCAGTTGAAGAGCTGCTCGCCTACGCCCAGGTGGTAGAGGCGCTCCATCGCCGCCAGGCGGTTGTCCCCATGAGATACGGATGCTTCCTGAACGGGATTCCTGCAATCCAGGACATCCTGAAGGCAAGGCGGCGTCAATATGAGATCCTCCTTGCGGAATTAGCGGGCCATGTCGAAATGGGGATTCGGATCCTCCTTCCCGAAAAGGAGGGCATAAATAGTACCCCGGAAGTGACTACCTTGCCGGAGGCGGAAGCAACGTTCCATTCAGATGCACTTTTCACGACGGATCCAGAAAAGGAGCCCCCTCCCCCGGGAGGCTTACAACCAGCAGCTGGCGGCAGTAAGGGCCTGGTAGAACAGGTTGACAGGCAAGGGAATAAACCGTCCAGAAAAGAAGTACCCGCAATCAACGGTCGTGCCTATCTTGCCCTCCGAAAGGTCCACTACCGAATGCAGGAGGAGACATCCCAGAGTCGCCAGGCGCTTATAGATCGCTATATACATGCCTTTTCCGGACTTTACACCCGACACCGGGCAGAAACGGATGTAAAAAAGGACACTGTCATCTTATCTCTCTATTTCCTAACGCCGGAAAGCGCCGTCAACCGCTTCCGGGAAGCCTTTGGGGAGATGATGGTACAAGAAAATGATGAGGCCCTGCTCAGTGGCCCTTGGCCACCGTATAATTTTGTAACCACCGAGATCGCACCGCCGAAGTGAAAGGAGAGGTTAACGATGGAAGACAAAGCCTCGATTGCCGCAGGCCATGAACTTTCGGGACGATATGAACAGCTCTACACCATGCTCCTGGACGCCATCCCCTCGTCCGTCCTCCTGATAAATCAGCATATGCGCATCGTCTCGGCGAACCGTAATTTTCTGGAAAAAGGGCAACGATCTCTCGCCAACACCATCGGTTACCGGCTGGAAGAGGTCTTCCCCACCATCATCCTCGACCAGATGGATATTACCAAACGCATCCGCCAGGTCATCGAAAAAAATCAGCCGGCCAAGGGGGAGCGAATGACTTACCGCGCCCCCGGCGTACCCATCCGCATCTATTACTATAGCATCCTGCCCTTCACCTGGCAGGGTCGGGTAGAAGGGGCGGTCCTCCTCATGGACGATGTGACGGAACAGGTGCGCCTGAGCGAAGAGGTGCGGCGGGTGGAGCGGCATCTGGCGAGCATCGTGGAGAGCGCCAGCGACCTTGTCCTGTCCATAGACAGAAAAGGCAGGATTTTAACGTGGAACACAGCAGCGGAAAAGCTTTCCGGTTATTCGGAGGCGGAGGTGCGGGAACGATTGTTTACCGACTTCTGCGCCGATGAAGACCACAAGGAGATCAGGGATATTTTTTCCCGCATCGATACCCGTAAGTACACCCAGACGAAGGAGTGCCTCCTGCGGACCAGTAAGGAGATATCCATTCCCGTTTCCTGGGTTTTTTCCCCCCTGAAGGACAGCTATAATCAGACGGCGGGCGTCGTGGCGGTGGGCCGGGATTTGACGGAAAAACGTAAATTCGAGACGGAACTGCATCAATCACAGAAATATGCCGCCCTCGGGGTCATGGCGGGCGGCATCGCCCATGAAATCAGGAATCCCCTGGCCATCTGCTCGTCCAGCGCCCAGTTTCTTATGGAAGAGGACGGCACGCCGGAGTTTCGCCGGGAGTGCGCGGAAAAGATCCACAAGGGCATCCAGCGAACCTCGGCTATCATTGAGAATCTCCTCAAATATTCTCATCCTTCCACCACGACCCGGACGACTCTGGTCAATCTTGCCTCTCTGATCAGGGAGACCCAGACCCTGGTAACCTATCACGCCAATATCCTCAAGATCGAAATCAAAACCTCCTTTCCTCAAGAACCGGTCATGGTGGAAGGGGTGGCCACCCTGCTGCAACAGGTCTTCATGAATCTTTTCTTAAACGCCATGAATTCCATGCCCACCGGCGGGAACCTGGGGATTGACGTAAAATTGGTCCATTCCGATGTCTGGGTGCAGGTTACAGACACCGGTTGCGGCATCTCCCCCCGGGAAATCGGCAAGATCTTCGATCCTTTTTATACGACTTCCATTGTGGGAAAAGGGACCGGTCTCGGCCTCTCTCTCTGTTATTCTATCGTAAAGCAGCACCGGGGAAACATTGACGTGGAAAGCGTGGAAGGCCGGGGCAGCGTCTTTACGATAAAATTGCCGGTCCGCTATGGAGGAGGGGAACCATGAACGAAAAATACACCCCTATTCTCATTGTCGATGACGAGCCCGAGATGTGCTGGATTCTCGAAAATATCATCCGCAAGGCTGGATTTGTTTGCATGAAAGCTTTGAGCGCCCGGGAAGCAATCGACCTGACAAAAAACAATGAATTCGGCATGGCCTTTTTAGACGCCAAACTGCCGGACGGCGATGGTCTCGAATTGGCCCGGCAACTGCGCAAAACATATGTCCATCTACCCATCGTCATTGTTTCCGGCTACTTCTACCAGGACGACCTGACAATTGAGGGAGCACTTCAGTCGGGCCTGATCACCGCCTTCGTCGGCAAGCCCTTCGATCACGATGAGATTGTGAGCATCATTACCCGCAACGCCTCCCGGTAGGGAAAGACCTCCTGTCATCACAGGAATAGATTCCATAGCCATGATTCCCTAACCGCCGCCAAGAGAGGGCATACCTCCAATTTTTATACTATCGACGCAATCGGAAAGGCCTTAAAAATTCATTTTTCGTCATTTCCACTTTTCTCAATGTCATTCCCGCGAAAGCGGGAAATCGAAGGTTAATGTTCACAATCCAGTATTTTCAATATGTTCTGGACACCGGCTTTCGCCGGTGTGACGGTGTAAAGGACTTTTCCTGAACCAGGCATGCAACGACGGATACTGTTTCCGGATGACTGGCATACATGTTGCTTATACAGAAGCCAGGCATGCCTAAACAACAAAAACAAGGAGGAATTAGCGATGGCCAAGGTTCAGAAATCAACGGATTCATCGAGTCTGGCGGAAGTTGTCGACCGGATCCTCGACAAGGGTATCGTGATCGATGCCTGGGTGAAAGTATCTCTAGTTGGTATCGAGTTGCTTTCCATTGAGGCGAGGGTGGTTATTGCTTCGGTCGAGACGTATCTCAAATACGCCGAGGCGATTGGTCTGACAGCCAGTGCAGCCGCTCCGGCCTAAGACTTAAGATAAAGGATACCCATGGGGCGGAGCTTGCGGAGAGCTCCCGCCCTTCATGGGTCTTCCCGCATCCGGAGAAAGTGAAGGAGAATCATCATGGGCAATTTGACCGATGACATGACCCGTTTACGCGGAGAGGTTGACGCCCTGCGGAGTGATCGGGGTGCGCTGATGCAGGAGCTGGCACGCGGGGCTAAGGAACTGGCCTCCACTGTTTCAGCCATGCAGGCTGATTTTGCCGCCGCCCACAACGCAATGGCCAGAAAGTCAAGAAGAGAACGCGCCTCATACGTAGCGAGGATCAAGAAGCAGGTCGGCAGGATGAGAAAAGAAACGTCTTCCGATCTTGACGGCGCTCGTCGCGCCTGGCTGGGTAAAACAAAATAAAATCATAACAACACAAGAAGGAGGAATTAGCGATGGCAAAGGTACAGAAATCTACAGATTCATCGAGTTTGGCAGAAGTTGTCGACCGGATCCTCGATAAAGGTATCGTGATCGACGCCTGGGTGAAGGTATCCCTGGTCGGGATCGAACTGCTTTCCATCGAAGCAAGAGTGGTTATTGCTTCGGTTGAGACGTATCTCAAATACGCCGAAGCGATTGGTCTGACAGCCAGTGCAGCGGCTCCGGCATAAGCTTGACCTGAATGAGGGATACCCGTGGGGCGGGGTTGTTGCTGAAACCGCCTTTCATGGGTATCCCGGTTTCGGGGAATATGAAGGAGAATCATCATGGGTAATCTGACCGATGATATGACCCGTTTGCGCGGGGAAGTTGACGCCCTGCGGAGCACGCGCGGGGCGCTGATGCAGGAATTGGCTCGCGGGGCAAGTGATCTGGCCACGGCTGTCGCAGCCATGCGGGCCGACTTTACTGCCGCCCATATGGCGATGGCAAAAAAAACCGGCGAGGAACGAAATGCTTTTGTAGCCGCCGTGATCAGCGAGGTAAACACTCTGTTAGGCGGTTTTTCCAGAGACCGGGAAGATATGGCCCGGAAGGGAAGACATGACCGGGGAATCTTTCTGACAGAAATGAGAAGACAGGTTGCGGGTATGTGCAAAGAGACGGCGGACGATTTGATGGGGGCCCGACTTGTCTGGCGCGGCCAGAGTCCCCGGAAGTCCCATCCTGTTCAACCGAAGTCAGTTCAATTGAAGAAGGAACCGGAGTTTGCGGCGCCTGTTAAACCGCCGATGGAGGGAACAGGAAAGAAGACGTTCGCGGTGCCTGAATTCAAGGCAGTGAAGCCACCGGTCACCTTCAAGGAACCGCTGAAAAGAGAAGAAGAAAAGAAGTCCGCAGCGACACCTGAGTTCAAGGCGGACAAGCCCCCGGTCACATTCATGGAACCGATTAAAAGAGAAGTGGAAAAAAAGACAGTAGTGGCGCCGCCGTCTCCGGCGGTCGAACCCCCCAAGGTAAAAATACCGCCTCCTGTCTTTGCCGCTCCGGAGGTTCCAAAACAGAAAGAGAAGAGTTGGCTGGAAGAAAAGCCCGCCAAATCAGCAACCAAAGGAAAACGAGGTAAGAAATAGCGAAATACCCTGCCCGGATGACCTTATCCGGGCAATTCCTGTGAAAGAAACTAATTGAGGGATTGACATGAAGAAAGGGCGTCCGTACCGGGATCCGGTGGTTTTCGAGGAACTTGTTTGCGCCTTTTGCCGTGGCCGCGGTAGAGATCCCTTCGATATCATGTCTTCCCTTTCCACCTGCTGCGTTTGCGGGGGAAGCGGCAAAGTGCTGGTCCAGGCGCCGGCCGTCGCCTGCGCCCATTGCCAGGGAACAGGGGCCGTCAAGACCCTTACCTGTACAACCTGCGGCGGTAGTGGCTCTGTCTCCCGGCCTCTGCAGCCAACTGTCTCTTGTTCTGTGTGTAAAGGTTCGGGCGATGACGCCTCGGCCCCGGCAATGGCCTGTCTGAAGTGCAGGGGAAAAGGATGGATTATTGAACAACTCAGAAAGGGGAAGAGAGTTCATGAGTAAGAATGCCGTAAGAGTCGTCAGTTCATCAACAGTGCGCTTATCGACCGGGGAAGACAGTGTTCAACCGGAAGCCAGCGACGCCTTTGTTTTGTCTCCTTACGTGGAGCAGGTCACCCAGCGGGCTTTAGCATACCTGGTGGCTGGTTATCCCGTCCATTTCTCCGGGGTAGCGGGAACGGGAAAGACGACCCTTGCCTTCCACGTGGCCTCCAAACTCGGTCGTCCTGTCACTCTGGTTCACGGGGACGATGAATTCGGCAGTTCCGATCTCGTGGGCAAGGACTCCGGTTACCGGAAAAACAAAGTTGTCGATAATTATATCCACTCGGTCCTGAAGACAGAGGAAGAAATGAAAAGCCTCTGGGTGGACAACCGGTTGACCACGGCCTGTGAGCGCGGGGAAATCCTTATTTACGATGAGTTCAACAGGTCCCGTCCGGAAGCGAACAACGCGCTTCTCAGCGTCCTTTCCGAGGGGATTCTGAACCTGCCGAAACTGCGCCGCTCCGGGGAGGGATACATGTCCGTACACCCCGAGTTCCGGGCGATCTTTACCTCGAACCCCGAAGAATACGCCGGGGTCCATAAAACCCAGGACGCCCTGATGGACCGCCTGATCACTATCCAGTTGGAACATTATGACCGGGATACGGAGATCGTGATCGTCATGAGGAAATCGGGACTCCCCCAGGTAGACGCCGAGCGGATAGTGGATATTGTCAGGGAATTGAGGAGTTTCGGAGTGAATAACAACCGTCCGACCATCCGCGCGGGGATCGCCATCGGCCGGATCCTTGCTTCTCAGAACCGGCGCGCCAACGGGGGCGACATGTTTTTCCAGATGGTATGCCGGGACGTCCTGGCCACAGATACCGCCAAGATCACCCGGAGCGGACAACCGGTCATGATGCAGAAGGTGGAAGAAGTGATCCACAAGATCTGCGGACCCGGAAGTCCGACCAGGGGGAAAGGTAAAGAGGTTCGCCAATGATAAGAAGAATTATGAGAGGCGTACAGGACATCAAGACGCTCTCCGGCCGTGCGGATGACGGCACGATCCCTTACAAGGCCTATATGAAGCTCAGCATCCTCGAGATGGAAAAGTTCCGCCGGGGGAAGGAGAAACAGAACGCCCTGGAAAAGGTGCGAAAGATTGATCAGCGTTTCCAGGACATCGAGGTGGCAAGGCAGGAAATTTTTAGTGCTATGGAGGCCCAAGGCGTTCGCCGGCCTGTCCCCGGACCGAGGGGCCCGGAGGAACCAAAGGCGGCCCCACGTTCAACGACCGGGCCCTTCAAGATCCGCTATTGACAGGAGAGAAACCCATGCTGACCATTTACGATTCACACCACATACCGACAAACCGTTGCGTGCCCGGTCACCGGGCCTGCCGGACTGATACGGGTTTCTCCCTGAGCCCCGGGGAAGCACGGCGGGTCCAACACGAGATCATCGCTCTGATCAACCGGAGGTTCCGTTTTGACTGGTTGGTCGGGCAATGGAAAAGGCATGAAGGAGTAGTTAAAAGTCAAGTTGTGGCCTGCCGGGGATAGCCGTTGTGTCTGTATCCGCGAGGTAAGGTTGAAAAGGAGAAACGCCAATGAAAATAAATTGTTTGTCCTGTGGTCACACCGTCGATCTCGATGATGCCTACAGCGATTATGAGGGACAGATCAAGTGCTATACCTGCAACGCCCTCTTGGAAATCAAGCTGAGCGACAGCCTTATCAAATCGGTGAAATTATACAGGCAGAATTCCGGGTCAAACCCGGAATGACAAAAGAGACAACGGTGATAAAGAGGAGATAGCAAAACAGTATCGGGGAAGGACAGGGGGGAGATTAGCATGGTTGGCAAAGCAACGAAAGATGTAGGGAAATACTTGTACGCCATCATCCCGGCCACAGAGGATCGGGATTACGGAGAAATAGGCATCGACGGTGAACGGGTCTATCTCATCAAGGAGAATCAGGTCGGCGCCGTTGTGAGCAACTTCAGCAACGGGAAGATTCGTCCCGAGCGCCGCCATATCGCGGCGCACCAAGGCGTCCTCAAACGTCTTATGGAGGAAGAGACCCCCCTTCCCATCACGTTCGGCGTCATCGCTGAGGGGGCGAAGGAGATCAAACGGATCCTGTCCCTGAATCGGAAACCATTCGCCGAACAGCTTCGCCGCGTCCATGGCAAGGTGGAGATGGGATTGCGCGTAGCATGGGATGTACCGAATATTTTTGAGTATTTTGTTAACACCCATGCCGAGATCCGGGCGGCGCGGGACCAGTTTTTGGGGAAAAGCCGCGTTCCAACCCAGGAAGACAAGATCGAAGTCGGACGTCTCTTCGACCGGGTACTCCAGGAAGACCGGGAGGAACATACCGAAAGAGTTGAGGAGATTCTGTCTCCCTGCTGTTTTGAAATCAAACGTAACGTCTCCCGGAGTGAACGGGAGGTCATGAACCTGGCCTGTCTGGTCGCGCGGGAGGCGATGGACAAGGAATTCGAAGCGGCCATATTTGAGGCCGCACGCGGGTTCGACAATAATTTTGCCTTCGATTTTAACGGCCCCTGGGCGCCGCACAACTTTGTAGACGTGGAACTCCTCTCCTGAAGACCCTTCCATGATCTATGAGCCACGCCTTGCCGGCGTGGAACTACGATGGAAGGCAAGGGGGAAACGCCCCTCTTACCGTGGGCGAGTTCATTGAAAAGGACGCCCGGCCGTCCGGAATCATAGGGAGTGTTTAGATGTTCCTGCTCGATGACGTCCTCCTTTTCCCCGTTCGCGGCCTTCTCTGGGTCTTCAAGGAGATCCATCACGCTGTCGAGGCAGAACAGGCCAACGAGGCCGACGCCATCACGGCCAAACTCAGCGAACTATACATGATGCTGGAGACTGGACAGATGACGGAAGCGGAATTTGACGCCGCCGAAAAGGTCCTCCTCGACCGCCTTGACGCCATCAGGGAGGGAGAAGAACGAGGGGAAGCCGGGGATGATGATGAAGGTAGTGATGAAGAGGAAGAGATGGTAGTGATAAGTAAGAGGGGTTAAGGATCGATGCGCAGCACGCCAGGGAAACCGGGGTTTTTGACCGATGTAAACATGCAGCTCCTGCTGTTCGGCGGCAAGGGCGGCGTCGGGAAAACCACGGCCGCAGCGGCGACGGCGCTCCATCTGGCGAGCCTGTATCCCGAGAAATACCTGCTCCTGGTCTCTACCGATCCCGCCCATTCCCTGGCGGACAGTTTTGGCGGGGCGGCCCCCCCGGCCAATCTTCAGGTCATGGAACTGGACGCCCAGGCCTATCTCACCGATTTCAAAGAAAAGAACCGACAGCGACTCATGGAAATCGCCTCCCGGGGCACCTTCCTGGATGAAGAGGATATCAACCGTTTCCTGGAGCTTTCCCTGCCGGGAATGGATGAACTCATGGCTTTCCTGGAGATCAGCCGTTGGGTCAAGGAGGAAACATATAGCGTGATCATCATGGATACGGCCCCGACGGGACATACCCTGCGCCTCATGGCGATGCCCGACCTTATCCGGAAATGGCTGGAGGCCCTGGATGCCCTCCTGGCCAAGCACCGTTATATGAAAAAGCTTTTCCGGGGAAACTATCAGCGGGACGACCTGGACAACTTCATCGAAGGATTAGCCGCTTCCGTCCAGGAGATGGAAAAACTCCTCAAGGATCACAAACGCTGCCGATTTATCCCGGTCATGCTGGCCGAGACACTGACCATCGAAGAGACCCTGGACCTGGTACGGGAATTACGACGTCTCGGCATCGGTGTCGTGGATATGGTTGTCAACCGCCTGTACCCGGAAAGTCCCTGCCTGCTCTGCCGCCATATCCGCGGCCGCCAGTTGAAAGAACTGGCCCGCATCTTCAGGGAACCGGCTTTTTCGAAGCTCCGCTTCTGGGGAGTTCCCATGTATCCCGAAGAGATTAGAGGCACGGAATCGCTCCGGTCCTTCTGGACAGGGTTAACAAAATTAGCATCATCACCGCCTGGGGAAGACCGATTATCTCTGCCGCCATTAAAACCCCGCGTGGATACCCCCCCTCCCCTGCCGCCGCCGGGTACGGCGATGCTCGTTTTTGCTGGAAAAGGCGGGGTCGGCAAAACCACCCTGGCCTGCGCCACGGCCCTGCGTCTGGCCCGTGCCCATACAGGAAAACGGATCCTCCTTTTTTCCGCCGATCCTGCCCATTCCCTTGCCGACTGCCTGGACATAACGGTCGGCCCCGAACCCAAACCGGCGGCCCCGGGATTGTGGGTGATGGAGGTGGATGCCAACGCCGATTTCATAGCCCTGAAAAACCAGTATCGGAAAGAGATTGCCCAATTTCTGAAACGGATCATGCCGAACCTCGATCTGACCTTTGACCGGGAAGTAATGGAACGGATCATGGATCTGTCGCCCCCCGGCATCGACGAACTGATGGCCCTGGCGGCGGTGATGGATTACCTAACCCCGAAGAACTACGATCTCCTGGTGCTTGACGCTGCGCCAACGGGGCATCTGATCAGACTTCTCGAACTACCTGAAATAATAGAGGAGTGGCTAAAGGCGGTCTTCGGCATTTTCTTGAAGTATCGGAATATTTTCCGGTTGCCGGATATAACCCAACGTCTGGTCAGGATATCCAAGGATCTGAAACGCCTGCGGGCAATCCTGCGCGACCCCTCCCGGGCGGCCCTCTCCGCGGTTAGTATCCTCACCGAGATGTCCTTTGCGGAAACAACGGATCTTGTCGCCGCTTGCGGGCGCATGAGAATACCGGTCCCCTGTCTGTTTTTGAACATGGCGACGCCCGCCGGCCCCGATCCTCTCTGCGCGTCTCTTTTTCATCGGGAGTCCGCCGTCCGGGGTAAATTTGCCTCGGGTTTCCCCAGTATCCGACAAACAGTGGTGTATCATCAGAGCGATCCCCGGGGAATCGAAAATCTCGAAGCCTTGGGGCAGATTCTGTATCAGTGAGGTGAAATATGTCTGACTATGCCCTGGATGAAAAAGAACATATCAGCCTTTGCGAGGTCCTGGACCGGGTCCTCAACAAGGGGGCTGTGATCGTGGGCGATGTAATGATTTCCGTCGCCGATGTCGATCTCATTTACCTGGGTTTGCAGGTCATCCTGACCTCCGTGGAGACGGCCCGACGGGAGGAGGGACTGGTGTTATGACAATCGGATATTGCTGTTTTTGTCATTCCGGACTTGATCCGGAATCCAGTATTTTCAAGAAGTTCTGGACCTCGGTGAAAGCCGGGGTGACGGCAGTGTTGACTATTTGCGAGCCCATCATACTCGGTCAGGAGAAAAAATGAAATCCCCGGAAAGGTCAAGAGTGGAGTCCCCTGTATTAGGCGAATTTGTGCGGACGATGACACCCCAGTACGAAAAGCAGCCGACCGAAAGGGAGGGGTACACTCCCGGGCGCGAGCTGATAACGCCTTGGAACGATAGGCAGTCTGTGAGGAATGACCGGCAGTCTTTAAGAAGCAAAAGGCAGACGCCCCGGCGCCTGAACCTCGACCATGAAAAAACGAAAAATGGTCTGGCCCAACTGGTGCTGACGGTGATCAAGCTCCTCCATGAACTGCTGGAAAAACAGGCCCTGCGCCGAATCGACGGGGGAGGTCTTACGGATGAAGAGATCGAGCGGCTCGGGTTCACCCTGATGCGTCAGTCCGAGGAGATCACAAGGATCAGCCGCGAATTCGGTCTTAAAGATGATGATTTAAATCTCGACTTGGGCCCCTTGGGGAAGCTTTTATAGCAGGAGGAAAAGAAAATGGCAATCCAACGTAGTGCACGGCATTCTCTGGAAAGCACGAATCTGGCTGATCTTCTGGAAAGGATCCTCGACAAAGGCATTGTCATCGCCGGCGATATCCGGATCAACCTGGTGGACGTCGAGCTCTTAACGATCCAGATCCGCCTTGTCATCTGTTCCGTCGATAAGGCCAAGGAAATGGGCATGGACTGGTGGGTGAACAACCCCGCTTTCTGTTCCCGGGCCAAAAACCAGCAGGTCCTGCCGGAAGCGATGGACCGGCTCGAAGAACGCCTTGCCCGTATCGAGACTTCCCTGGCCGCCGGGGCAAAATAGTTAAGGCGGGAAGAATCCGAACCAAGGGAGGATCATACAGCTTAAGTTACTGATAGCAAATATTGTTTTAGTCATTAGGCTTGATCAACTGCCTGCCGTGAGACCCTTGAAAAGGTTTATCTGTTTGCCATTAAAACCATTCACCGTGAAATTCAATGGTCTCGAGAAAAGGAGGTATTTCCGTGTCCATACGAGTTTTGTTGGTGATGGTATTTATCGTTCTTCTTTTTCCCGCCGCCCTTTCTTTCGAAAGGAGCCTTTTACTTCCCGAGGTGGAGAAGAGGGATTCATTAATGGAAGCGTCACGGTATTCCCTTATCCACCGGGGCGCTCCTGAAGATCAGATTGAAACGTTATCCAGAGCCGTAACGAATGCCTGCAAAGTTTCCAACCACCAGATTTCTCCGGCCCTCGTTGTAAGCTTGATGTACACAGAGTCGGGCTTTAAAAAAGATGCCGTTTCGTCCGACGGGTATATGGGTCTGATGCAGACGCCCTGGGCAAGCGCCAAGTGGCCCGATGTCGATATACTGTTGGGGGTCAGAATTCTGGAAGAGAAATTGCGGCTTGCAAATAATAATCTTCAGCTGGCACTGGCGCTCTATAAGGGGGGAAATAATCGTTTAGCTCACAGAAGGGCTCGAGATACTTTAAGAATATACAGTGACTTGTCAAAGGCTGTTGAAAAAAATATTGCTTTTGCCGAATTTAGCCACAGGCCTGATTTAGGTGCGAGAATCTCCGGATTTCTGAAATCAGGCGCGGAAATTAAAGATCAACCGGTCATGGCTTACGCCCTGGTGATTCTTATTATCGGGGCTGTATTTGGATTCTGGGGCCCAAAAATGTGGGATAAATTTCGCGTCCCCCGATGGAAAAATAAAGAAGGCAAAAAAGTAGAAAAATCGGCATGGAGTCCCCAGATTACCCCCGGCATGGTTACCCCCTGAGCCGATCGACCCGTAGGGATAAGACATTGCTGAATAGATAATGGAAAGTTTTATGCAGAGGATACTGGCAATTGACGACAAAATGGATAATCTGGTTACGCTGTCCGCATTACTTAAGAACCTGATGCCCGACTGTGCCATGATCAACGCCCTGTCCGGGATGGAGGGGATAGCGAAGGCGAAGGGCGAATTACCGGATGTCATTTTGCTTGATGTAAAAATGCCGGATATGGATGGCTTTGAAACCTGCCGCCGACTTAAGACAGATGAAAGCACCAAGCATATCCCAGTAATCATGATTACGGCCATCAAAACAGATCCTCAAAGCCGGATCAAAGGCCTGGAAATCGGCGCCGACACTTTTCTGGCCAAGCCGATTGACGAGTATGAACTGGTTTCACAGGTCAAAGTCGCCCTCCGGATAAAGAAAGCTGAGGACGCCCTGAGGGAGGAAAGGGATTCCCTGGAAAGAAAGGTTCAGGAAAGGACTGACGACTTGCGCGATACCGAAACTCGCTACCGCATGTTGTTCGAGCATTCTCCCGATGGTATCCTGATTGTCGACCCGACTACGGCACGTCCCCTGGAGTTCAACGAAACCGCTCACCGACAACTCGGATATTCACGCGAGGAATTTTCCGGCTTGAGCATCTTCGATCTGGAAGTCGCGGAAACACCCGAAGAAACCAGGTCGCACATTACACAAGTCATCAGCGCAAGACGAGCTGATTTTGAAACCCGGCAGCGCACCCGACAGGGTGAAATCAGAAATGTCCACGTGTCGGCGCAGATCATTGAGATCTTGGGGTGCCCTGTTTACCACTGCGTCTGGCGCGACATCACCGACCGCAAGCGGGCAGAGGAGAAGTACGAGATGCTATTCCGCGAGATGCTGGACGGATTCGCGTTGCACGATATCATCTGCGACGGGGAGGGTCGCCCGACTGATTATCGCTTCCTGGCCATTAACCCGGCCTTCGAGCGCATGACCGGCCTAAGGGCCGAAGAAATCGTGGGCCGGACTGTTCTGGAGGTGCTGCCTAGCACCGAGCAGCACTGGATCGAGACTTACGGCAAGGTGGCACTCACCGGCAAACCGGCTTTTTTCGATAGCTACGCCGCCGAACTGAAGAAGCATTTCGAGATAACGGCCTTCCGGCCCGCCCTCAACCAGTTCGCCTGCATCTTTGTCGATATCACCGACCGTAAGCGGGCGGAGGAAGAACTTCAACAAACCCTTGATAGTCTCAGGAAGGCCGTCAGCACGACCATTCAGGTCATGGTGTCCGCTATCGAGGTAAGAGATCCTTATACCGCAGGTCATCAAACCCGGGTTGCAAAACTTGCCCAAGCTATTGCCGCCGAGATGGGATTCCCCCAGGAGAAGATCGACGGCGTTCGCTTGGCCGGTTCCATCCACGACATCGGAAAACTGTCCGTCCCGGCGGAGATATTATCCAAGCCCACAAAGCTGACTAAGATCGAGTTTTCCCTGATTCAAGAGCATGTCCAAAGAGGATTCGAGATTCTTAAAGACGTGGAATCTCCCTGGCCGCTGGCGGAGATTGTCCTCCAGCACCATGAGAGGAAGGATGGCTCGGGCTATCCAAGAAATCTGAAAGGGGATGAAATTATGATGGAGGCCCGCATCCTCAGCGTAGCCGACGTCACGGAGTCTATGGCCTCTCACCGACCCTATCGCGCCGGTCTGGGAATTGACGCCGCCCTGGAGGAGATTGAGAACAATCGAGGGATTCTTTATGATGCCGAAGTGGTTGATACCTGCCTCAGATTATTTCGGGAAAGGGGCTTTCAACTGTAAGGAACCTGATTTCAAGTCGGGATAATCTGGGGACTCCATCCTAGTTTCTTTGCAATAAGCCAAGCTTATGGCAACTGGAGGTTCGCGAGGTGATAAAGCTCAGCGGCACAGACTTCGATAGAGCAGTAAAACGGGCCATCGATCGCATCCCAAAGGAAATTCGCTCCCGCCTGGATAATATCGTGATTTCCGTCCAACCACGTCCATCCCGTGACATGATCAGAGAACTCGC
>JALNVY010000007.1 GCA_023231165.1 Syntrophales bacterium
AAATCCGTCTATGACTATCCTGATCGAAAATCGGCAGAAAAAAATCACCTTAAACCGCAGGCAGGTTCGCAATAGCCTCGTCCGGCTGCTCAAGCGCCTTGGGCTCGAAGATCGCGAACTGAGTCTGCTGCTGGTGGACAACGAGGAGATTCGGGAATTAAACCGTCTGTATCTCGGCAGGGATTACCCGACTAACGTCATCTCCTTCTCCATGTCCGAAGGGGCCTACGGCGATGTTAATCCCCAGTTGTTGGGGGATATCATCATTTCCGTCGAGAAAGCCATGAGTGAAGGAGAAACCTCCGGTGCCAGCTTAAAGGAATCTCTTGATTTCCTGATGATTCACGGCCTTCTCCACCTGCTTGGCTATGATCACGAATCAGGTGATACACAGGAAGCCCGTCGCATGCAGGACAAGGAGGAAGAACTCTTTCTGTATCTCAATAGAAAGCACGTAAACACTTGAATATACTTGATTACTTGTCAAGACCGCGTGGCGTATCTTTATAATTATCGCATATAGGGGCGACTTGAGCTAATGATATTTCAGCAAATATACTAGTTTTTAAGTGGTTATCAATAAAATATTTTCTTGACTTCTCACCTTATTAGGACCACAAAAAAATATACTCTCATAAGGCATTGTCAATCTGTTAACATCAAATTGACCCCTTTTTCTAAGGGTGATGTCATGAAGAAACTATTGAAGCCCCGTTGCTCGAACAAGAGTGCGGGGTTTTGTGTTATAATAATCCCTTGTAATGGGTGCCGCTATGACAGATGATGAGAAGACGAGAGAGCAGCTCGTGTTTGACCTGATGGAATTGCGCTCACAAAATGCCGAGCTGAAAAAATCAACAACCGGGAGTATATCGGCTGAGCTTGAAGCTGAGGAGGCCCGTCGCTATGCCGAAAGCATTGTGGAGACTGTTCGAGAGCCCCTTTTGGTTCTGGATGCGGATCTAAAGATAGTCTCTGCGAACCGCAACTTTTACAGAACCTTTAAAGTAACTCCTGGTGAGACGATAGGAAGTTTCATTTATGACCTTGGAAACAAACAATGGAACATACCTAAGCTTCGGAAGATGCTTGAAGAAACTCTTCCAAAAGAAGAAGCGTTCAACGACTTCGAGGTTGACCATTATTTCCAGGACATCGGTCATAAAATCATGCTGCTCAATGCCCGCCGAATATATCGGAAAGACATTGGTGCAGAGATGATCCTCCTGGCCATTGAGGACATCACCGAGCGTAAAGAAATAGAAGCCGGTCTGGAAAAGACCCGAAAAGAACTGGCAGTTATTAAAAAATCCGCAGATGAAGTCAGTGAATTCGCCGAAAGCATCATCAACACCGTGCGTGAGCCCTTAATTTCTTTGGATCAAGATCTCAGGGTGGTCACGGTCAGCCGTTCTTTCTATGAATTTTTTAAGGTAAAGCCTGAAGAAACCGTGGGACAGCTTATTTATGACCTGGGCAATAAACAGTGGGATATCCCCAAGCTGCGGGAACTGTTGGAAACCATCCTTCCCCAAGAAACAACCTTTGACAACTATGAAGTTGAGCACGATTTTACTACCATCGGCAGGCGTATCATGCTTTTGAATGCCCGGCAGATTCAACGAGTGTTGGGCAAAGAACGGATCATCCTCCTGGCCATTGAGGACATCACCGTGCGCCGTGAGATAGAAATTGGGCTGGAAAAAGCCCACGAAGAGTTAGAGACGTTGGCCGACGAGTTAAAACATATCGCGCGGGTGAAATCTGAATTCCTGGCCAACATGTCCCATGAACTCCGGACCCCGCTTAACTCCATTATCGGTTTCTCCGAGGTATTATACGACGAAACTTTCGGATCGCTGAATGAGAAGCAGAAGAAATACGCTAATAATGTTTTAACCAGCGGCAAGCACCTTCTCTTACTGATAAATCAGATCCTTGATATGGCAAAAGTTGAAGCCGGAAAGATGACGCTGTCATTATCCAGTTTACCCATGAAAAGCCTGTTGAATGAGATTTCACTTCTGACAGCGGATATGGTCAGTAAAAAGAAGCTTGAAATGGTGCTGGAAATAGCCGCAGATCTTCCGAATATTGAGGCAGGTGAGCTCAAGGTAAAGGAGATAATTTACAACCTCCTTTCAAACGCCGTTAAATTTACCCCCGCGGGTGGTAAAATTGGTATGCGGGCGAAGAAATTCGATTCCGAGATAGAAATAGTGGTTTGGGATACGGGGGTCGGTATCGCACCTGAAAACATGGGAAAAATATTTGAAGGATTTTTTCGTGTCGATACCCCCTATTCTCGGGTAACAGAGGGAACCGGACTCGGTTTGCCGCTCTCCAGGAAGCTGGTTGAGCTGCACGGCGGGAAGCTTTCTGCAGAATCAGCGGGGCTAAATAATGGCACCTCGGTCCGGTTTACCTTGCCTATTATGTCCACCAGGGAGGTATGAGATGAGAAAGAAAGTATTAGTTGTTGATGATAATGAAAATAATCTGATGCTGGAAAAGGATCTTTTGGAAGTTGCTGGCTTCGATGTATTTGAAGCTGAAAATGCTTCCGACGGTATTTTCATCGCCAGGAAAGAAAAACCGGATATTATAATAATGGATGTGCGGCTTCCAGATATGCGTGGTACCGAAGCAGCCAGAATATTACGTCAAGACAACGAGACATGCGATATTCCCATTGTTTTTGTCACTGCTTCTGTAATGGCAGAAGGCAGAGAGGAGATAAAAAACATAACTAACACCGACTTTATAGGTAAGCCGATAAATACACGTACCTTTGCGAAAGAGATAAGTCAATTTATTAAGTGAGTTTTCTACCATGTTGAAAGGTAAAATTCAAAAGAGGTAGCGGATGAAAGACAAACCAGTAATCTTAATTGTTGATGACCAGCCCCAAAACATTGAACTTCTTGAAGTATATCTTGTTCCGCAGGGTTATGAAATTGTCAAGGCGGCAAACGGTGAAGAAGCGCTGGGGAAACTTTCCGGTAATCAAATCGATCTGATGCTGCTGGACGTAATGATGCCCGGCATGGATGGTTTTGAAGTCACCCGCAGGGTCAGGCAAGATAATGCACATCGACTGCTCCCGATAATCTTGGTTACCATATTGCGGGAAACGGAAGATCGGGTAAAAGGAATTGAAGCCGGTTGTGATGATTTCATTTCAACGCCTGTTGATAAGATGGAGCTTTTAGCCCGGGTCCGGTCTTTACTCAAGGTCAAAGACTACAACGAATTGATGAGTAATTACCGGAAAGAGCTGGAGTCCGAGTTAACCAGAAGGACCGAGGAATTAAAGCATGCCTTCATATTCCAGCAGCGGTTGATTGATGCCCTGCCGGTGCCTGTTTTTTATAAGGATTTGGAGGGAAAATATCTGGGATGCAATAGTTCATTTGAGAAATATTCTGGACAGAAAAGGGAACAGATTCCCGGCAAATCGGTTTACGAGCTATCCCCGAAAGAATTTGCTGATATATATCATGAAAAGGATCGGGCTTTGCTACAGAACCCAGGAATACAGATTTACGAGTCTATAGTAAAAGATGCGGGTGGAGTTCTCCATAATGTGATCTTCCACAAAGCCACATTTTCCAACATGGATGGTTCGGTCGGTGGTCTGATCGGGGCCATTCTCGATATCACTGACCGCAAGCGTGCTGAGGAGGATTTGAAGGAAAGCGAAAACAAATATCGCCTGCTGGCCGATAATGTCAATGACGTCATTTTCGTTTTGGATATGAATCTGAATTACACCTACGTCAGCCCTTCGGTAAAAATATTATTGGGATATCAACCGGAAGAGATATTGAAACAACCGACTATTGAGTTGATGACACCCTCCTCCTGGGAGCTGGCCACAAAGACCGTATCCGAGATCAAAGAACTTGAAAAATTCGCGCCTGGAGAGATTCCCATATCCCGGACGACTCAGTTGGAAATGAGGCGAAAAGATGGGACTACCGATTGGGTGGAAACGAAGGCTTCCTTAATCATAGATAAAAATAAGCAATACATGGGCATTCTGGGAATAACCCGTGATATCACCGATCGTAAGCAGGCCGAGGAAGAGCAGAAGCGGACAAACATTTTGCTTAAATCGATCATCGAGAATATTCCAAACATGATCTTCCTCAAGGATGCCAAGGAACTCCGGTTCGTCCAGTTCAACCGGGCGGGAGAGGATCTTCTGGGTTATTCCAGAGACGATCTGTTGGGGAAGAACGATTACGATTTCTTCCCGAAGGAGCAGGCAGACTTCTTTACGGAGAAGGACAGGGATGTTCTGCGCGGGCAGGAGGTTGTGGATGTCCCGGAAGAAACTATCAAGACCCGTAACAAGGGAGAGCGCATCCTGCACACCAAGAAAGTTCCGATCCTGGACGCGAGAGGAAAACCCGAATACCTGTTGGGCATCTCCGAGGACATTACCGAGCGCATAAAAGTAGAAGAAGACCTGAAGGAAACCCTCGAAAGTCTCAGGAAGGCGTTTGGCGCCACCGTTCAGGTTTTGGTGTCCGCCGTGGAAACAAGAGATCCCTACACATCCGGCCATCAGACCCGGTCTGCCGATCTTGCCCGCGCCATTGCCACAGAAATGGGGCTTTCCCAGGAGGGAATTGTCGGCATCCGCATGGCGGGTAGCATTCATGATATTGGGAAAATGTCCGTCCCGGCCGAGATATTGTCCAAACCGACAAAACTGTCTGAGCTCGAATTTTCCATTATTAAAGAGCATGCCAATAAAGGATTCGAAATGCTGAAGGATGTGGAGTCTCCGTGGCCGCTGGCGGAGATTGTCTACCAGCATCATGAGCGGATGGATGGTTCCGGTTATCCAAGACACCTGAAAGGGAAAGAGATCATCATGGAGGCACGAATCCTTGCTGTGGCGGATGTAGTGGAATCCATGGCCTCACATCGTCCCTATCGTGCTGCCTTGGGATTAAATGCGGCGCTGGCAGAGATTGAGAACAATAAGGGAAAGCTTTATGATGCAGATGCGGTGGATGCCTGCCTGAGACTATTCCGGGAAAAAGGTTTTCAACTTGAAAAGGTGTGATTGTAAACGATACTCCTCACCGCAATGATGAACCCAAAGAGCACTGGGCGATACTATCCGCCCAGTGCGTCACATTTTCAACTTTAGTTATGATCTACTGTCCGGTGATACGGTGTCAAAACAAGAAGTGCCTCTTCAACTCGCCCGTTTTCCGCTCGTCATCCAGAACGCCAAAACAAAGAGGACGGTCAGGGCTGCGATGAGCGAATAGAGCGTGAGGAGGTTTGAGCCCGCCAAGACAAAGGTCGCCATCAAAGGGCCGACGCCGTTTCCGGCGAATCGCGCCGAATTCAGAAAGCCGATCCCCGTTCCACCCAATTCCGAAGCAAAACTGGCCATCACTAAGGGGATGACTACCGCAATAACTCCGGTCTGAAGCATCCTGATGGCGGCAAAGCTTATGACCCCTCCGGCAAAGAACAACAGCAACTGAAAGAATGCAGAGGTCAAGCATAATATCGCTATGACCCTTTTGAGTCTTGCCCTGTCGGTCAGACGGCTGATCACGTAGTTTCCGATGATGGCGGTCGCCGTGTACCCCATCATGATAAACCCTGCTGATTTTAAAGCACTCTCACCCACCAGATCAAACTGCTCCAACACATGGGGCAATATGCTCGGTAAAAAAGTAAGGTGGATGGTGGCGATGAAGCTTAACGCCCACCCCCACAGAACGCCTTGATTAAAATTGATTTTCCGATCAGGTTCAGACTCCTTCTTCTGAATTTCAACGATATATATATGACACAGCACCAAGGAGACGCCGACTAAAAGAAAAGACAAGATGAAAGGGAACCGGTATCCGATATGCGCTGCGACAAACGCCCCGACGGGCGGTCCCAGCAACTGGCCGGCGGTCATGGAATTTTGATACAGACCCAAATTGCTGGCTAAACGATCTTTCGACGATAATTGCAAAATCATAAAAATACCGATCGTGGAAGCGCCGCCGAGAGCCCCCTGGATCAGGCGCAGCACCAGCAGCGTGGGCAGGCTGTCCGTAAAACCCATGAGCAGAAAAATGATCCCGTTGAATAAAAAAGCCCCCTGAAAGAGGGTTTTGGGACGGAATTTCGCGGTCAAACTTCCCCAGAAGGGTGCAGCCGCGGCCGCGACAAAGGAATTCAAACCCATGATCAACCCGATCCAAACCATCGTTTCAGGAGGCTTGTAGGGGCTGATTTTGATGATATAGAAGGGCATGAACGCCATGACGACATTGAAGCTAAACGCCAAACCAAACTGTGACAGAGCGATGGAAATAATGCCCTTGCTTCCATCTGAAGAAGACAGAACATGTTTAAATATAGGAAATTCCACTTTTTTCATAAGGAGATACCACAATTCCGGAAAAGGCCATACACAGCGTCGGTAGAAGGGCTCCCTGATGCATCACAAAAATAGAAGATATTTGAATAATATGCCGGTGGAATCACAATTAACTACTCTATATCATTAAGAAATAACGGACATGCTTGTTGCCGGCCGCTATAGCGGCTTTCGTAATAATATAAAATCATTATGCTTAGACGCCCTGGGGGAATCCATCCACCCAGGGCGTCACATTTTCAACTTGGGAATAACGGGGCATCCTACATGGATTTGGCGATGTGTTTGACCATCTGGCCGAATACCCCGGCTATGATTTCCTTCGATATGAAGTAATCGGGATGCCTTCTAAAGAGTTCTTCCGTAAGAAGCTTTGCTGAAGACTCAATATCGTGCGATTCATTGTATATTTCTACGATCTGAGCGCGCAGTTGATAGGCTGCCTCAATGGTCTGCTGGGTATAATGGCGGGCTTCTTCCCCGCTGATATAACCGTAATGGTCGGCGCAGTAATAATCGACATCCAGATCCTTCATCTTTTCCAGGCTTTGCTGAAACTGGGTGTAATTTGAGTTTCCGGAGGGGAAGATAGAGGCGTCAACGGGAATCCCGCCTGCGTCAGAGGGGAGCAGGGTTTTCAATGAAGGGATGTAAGCGGTGATAGAACATGATGAGTGCCCAGGGGTTTCCATGATTTTAACCTCCATGCCGTCAACGGTCAGGATATCTCCGTCGGCGACAGTTTTTCCGACAATATCGTTTCTCCATTCTGTATCATACTTTAACAGGACGTCCTGCAAACCTTGACTTGTTGCAACCATCAGGCTGAAGGAGTTCATTGTCTCGATGGCCTTGGGCATCGTGAGAATATCCCACGCCCTTTGGGAGGCGTAAATATCGATCGTGGGGTACGTCCTTTTGAAGTAGGGAACGGTCCCCACATGATCGAAGTGGGAGTGCAGGATGAGGAGCGATTTGATCTTTTTCGCATCGATGCCGAAGGTCTTCATCTGCGCGAGGACGTCGCCCAAGATGAAACTGATCCCGGCGCTGATGAGCATGGATTCGTGTTGCCCTTCCAACAGATACATCCCGGACTCTTTCCTGCCCAGGTACCAGAGGTTGCTGTTCACCTTTCCTGCCGCTCTGATTCTCATATCCCCTCCTCGTTATCGTTATGACTCATTTTTCTGCAACTACGATATGTGCCTTTGCCTTTAGCCCTTGCATAATCTCGTTGAAGGCTTCATACTTTTTTTTCTGCTGAAGAAACGCCGAAATCTTCAACTTTGTCTCCTTATCGAGGCTCTGAATTTTGGACGGCTGATGGTCAATGACCTGGATGATGTGATAGCCGAAATCCGTTTCCACGACAGGTCCGATTTCGTTCTTCTTCTGGCTGAAGGCGGCATTTTCAAATGGTTTTACCATTTGACCCTTTGAAAAGGTGCCCAAATCGCCTCCCTGGGTTTTACTTGGACAATCGGAATTGGCTTTCGCCAATGCTGCAAAATCACCCCCGGCGACTAGTTGTTTACGGATATTCTCCGCTTTTTCGCGCTTTGCGGTTTTTGCCTTTTCGTCCTCTCCCGCTGTCTTTGCAATCAGTATATGACGTGCATGGACAGATTCCGGTATCTTGAATTTTTCTTGATTTTTCTTGTAGAATTGCTGAATTTCCTTTTCCGAAGGTGTGGCTTTTGCCGTTTTGGTGGTATTCACGAGTTTGTTGATACGGATGCCAAGGGTTAATTCCTGACGGAGCTGCTCGCTGCTGACGCCGCTCTTTTTCATGAATTCCTCCATAGTAGTGCCGGCCGGGATGTTTTCCTTCATAACATTCATGGCATCGGCAATTTCTTTATCTGTGGCGACGATTTTTCTCCGGTTGACCTCATTGAGGAGCAGGGTACGCACGATAAAATCGTCAACAATCTGTTTCCTGAGGGCTGTTGTCGCCTGTGTTATCTTGTCAGCGGGTATCTTACCCTGCATTTCCTGGATTTTCTTTTTTACTTCCAGGTCAAGTTGGGCGCGGGTCAATTTAAGACCATCCACTTCGGCAATCACATCAGTGGGACTGAGCGTCGGCGCTGCCGGAGCTAAAGGACCAGGAGCGGCTTGGGGAATTGCCTGGGGAATGGTCTGTGGTCCTGTGGTCTGTGTTTCTTCAGATGCCTTAATTTTCTTGGTTTCTTCCCCCCCCTTGCAGCCAACTGCCGTAAATAGTAGTAAAGCTGTAAATAGCAGGCATATAGATTTTTTCAATTTAATTTCCTCATTCTTTCTCCGTGGTTATTTTTCTCTTTATCCTTGTCATTTCATGCAAAACGTTTAGAGAATAATGGTTTATATACACAATCATTATGACGCGTCAAGGATAACGGATATGTTTTGAGGCATTAATTTCTTGCAATAGCTTTTAGGTACATGTTACCCGAATACATATGAAGTACAGGAGCTTAAATCTTGGCGAAGGTCCGATCCTGCCGCTGCTGTTAAAAATGAGCTGGCCGTCCATGCTGGCGATGCTGACTATGGCCCTCTATAATCTCATGGACACCCTATGGCTTGCCCGGCTTAGTTCACAAACCATTGCCGCCTTTACGATTACCTTCCCTATTCAGATGATTTTTGCTTCTATTGGCATCGGTACCGGAGTCGGGGCGGGTTCCTTTGCCGCCCGCATGTTCGGAGCCGGGGAAATGGACAAGGCAAGAAAAACCGCAGGTCAGGTTATCCTCTTGTCTTTTATTTTAGGTGCAGTCCTGATTGCTGTTACGTTCTCGGTCCCCGATTTGATGCTTCAGGCCTTTGGCGGAACGCCGGAAATCATTGTTCTGTCGCGTCGTTACCTCCTTTGGATCGTCCTTGGTGCTCCCTTTCTGCTGTTCATGATGATGACAAATAACCTTTTCAGAGCGGAAGGACAACCTCATCTTTCCATGTATGCTATTCTTCTCTTCGCTCTTCTGGGAGCGATTCTGGATCCCCTGCTTATTTTCGGCTGGTACGGATTCCCTGCTCTGGGAATCGAGGGCGCCGCCATCGCAGCGGTTATCGGCCAGACTGCTTCCGGTCTGCTTTCCCTGTATTTTTTGTTGTTCAAGGCCTCAAAATTTAAACTTTCCCTGGCCGACTTAAAGCCTGATTTCAATATTATCCGATCCATTTACCAGACCGGCTTTCCCTCCGTTATCATGAATCTGGTCTTCTCTGTGGTAATTATTGTTTACAATCATATCCTGGCCCCTTATGGACATCTGGCGCTTGCCACGCTAGGGATCTGTTTTCGTATCAACGGTCTGGTAATGATGATCCTGTTTGGAATCGGTCACGGCGTGATGCCCCTGGTAGGATTCAATCTGGGGGCGCGTCTCTATGAGCGGCTGATCAATACCGTCAGAATTGCGGTCTATTGCTCGTCTTTTTTTGCCGGTGTCAGTAGCGTCCTGATAATTCTATTTGCCGATCCCATTCTCGGTTTATTTACTAACGACAGAGAATTAATCGCTATTGCCGCCCCGGCGCTGAAGATCTTTGTCACCCCGCTTATCCTGGCGGGGCCGAGTCTGGTGTGGATAAATTTATTCATAGGGCTTGGGAAAGGTTTAACATCCATGATTCTACTCTTCATCAGGGATGCGCTGTTTCTTATCCCTTTAATGTATTTTTTTTCCGCCTGGATGGGCAGAGACGGGGTATGGATGGCGCAACCGGTTTCTGCAACGGCAGCCTTCTTTGTGATTATGGCCTGGTCTTATAAGGAACTGGAAAATATTCGGAAAAAAAATGGGCAATTTGAAAATGCCCCCGTGTCGAGCGACGACACAGGGGCATCTCTTTCATAAGGATTATTGCCTATATGGGCTGAACATTTACGGCTGCCGGGCCCTTATTCCCCTGCTCGATATCAAAACTGACCCGTTGTGATTCAAAAAGTGTTTTGAATCCGGATCCCTGGATGGCACTGAAATGAACAAAGACATCTCCTCCTTCATCATTTTCAATAAAACCCCATCCCTTCTTCTCGTTAAACCACTTAACTTTACCTTCTGCCACAATGCTCCCTCCTTTCCATTCGCTGAAAAATAAAAAAACCACAACGGATTAGGACATAAAATCCGTCATGGTTCAAAAACACGGCTCAAATATTTTTTCAATCCTGACCTGCTCCACCGGCTCTTCTTATTGAACCGGTATCTAAGGATAAATTGAACTCCTATGAGTACAAGTCCGCTATCATCAGTTTTTTATAAAATCAAGTTTTTTGTTCAGATATTCTCTCTTCATCTACGTGCCTTAGTCAAGACGGGGGACCGCGTCAAGGAGCGTTCTGGTATAAGGATGCTGAGGGTTCTCAAAGAGTTGTTGATTGCTTGCCATTTCGACAATACGTCCCCGATGCATGACGGCAATCCTGTCGCTTATGAAACGTATGACCCCCATATCATGGGAAATAAAAATGTAGGTCAGATTGAATTTCTCCTGGAGATCCTTCAGTAAATTCAGGATCTGGGCCTGAACCGACACATCAAGGGCTGAAACCGGTTCATCGGCAATAATGATCTCCGGTCGCAGGGCAATAGCCCGGGCAATCCCTATTCTCTGCCGTTGACCTCCGCTGAATTCATGGGGATAGCGTCGTTGCTGGTCTCTTGATAAACCAACCATCTTCATGATGCTTTCCAGATTGGTATCGATATCTTGAGCGAGGTTGTGGCGATGAATAATAAATGGTTCCGCGATTATTTCTCCGGCCGTCAGGCGCGGGTTAAGGGAGGCATATGGATCCTGAAAGATGAACTGTGCTTTCCTTCGATAAGCTTTTAGTTGTTTTTTGTTAAAATTATAAATATTCCGACCTTTATATCTGATTTCTCCCGCCGTAGGTTTTTCAATATGGGCGATCATTCTTGCCAGGGTGGTTTTACCACAGCCGCTTTCTCCGACAATACCAAGGGTTTCACCTTCATAGAGGCTCAGGCTGACGTCCTGGACAGCAAGACATTTTTCTTGGGAAGAAGCAAATAATCCCCTCTGAAGCTGGAAAGACTTATGCAGTTCATGGACGGTTAACAGTGGTGACGTCATTTTATTGATACTTCCAGCATCGCACGTATCGTTTGGGAATACTTTGCCCAATCAAGGCAGGTTCCTCATCCTTACATATCGGCATCACATCGGGACAACGTTCGTGAAATCGGCATCCCTGCGGAAGTCGGCTGAGATCGGGAACTGCCCCGGGAATAATGGGGAGGCGTTTGTTCCGGCTATAATATCCCTCAATCCTGGGAATAGAATGGAGCAGTCCCTCGGTGTAGGGATGCAGGGGGTGGGAAAATAAGTCCTTGACATCCGCATATTCGACGAACTTACCTGCATACATTATGGCAACCTGCTGCGCGTTTTCCGCGATGACCCCCAGGTCGTGGGTTATCAGGATCACGGAGGTTCCCATGTCCCTCTTGAGATCATTGATCAATGCGAGTATCTGCGCTTGAATAGTAACGTCGAGGGCCGTTGTCGGTTCATCGGCAATCATCAACCGCGGATGACAAGCCAAGGCCATTGCGATCATGACTCGTTGTCTCATGCCGCCACTGAGCTGGTGAGGATAGTCGTTGATTCTTCTCTCAGGAACCTCGATCCCGACCAGACGGAGCATTTCTATGGCCTTTTGATGTGATTCGGTGCGATTGCATCTCTGATGCAGCCTGATTGTCTCACTGATCTGAGCGCCGATTCGGAAGACGGGATTCAAGGAGGTCATCGGTTCCTGAAAGATCATCGAAATGGCTTTCCCCCGCACCTTTCGCATCTCCGTCTCGGATAGGGAGAGAAGATCGAGATCACTCATTTTAATTTGGCCGGAGACATATCTGCCGGGAGGCGTGGGAACAAGACGCATTATGGATAGGGACAGGACCGTCTTACCGCATCCCGATTCGCCTACGATACCGAGGGTGTCTCCCGCGTTTAACTGAAAGCTGACCTCATCTACGGCTTTCAGCGCCTCTTGCTCGGTATCGAACCAGGTCGAAAGGTTGTCAACGACGAGGACCGGAGAGGTATTCATGATTCCTCAGTCACAATCCGACCAGTTCGTCAGCAGTTGGACAAAAAGACGGACCCCCACTCCTGACGCCCCTTTGGGATTATACCCCTGATCTTTGGTCAGCCAGGCGGGTCCGGCGATGTCGAGATGAACCCAGGGATAGGGACCGACAAATTTACTGAGAAAGGCGGCAGCGGTAATCGCCCCCCCCGGCCTTCCGGTTGAGTTCTTGTAATCGGCAATATCGCTTTTGACAAGGTCTTGATAGTTTTCCCAGAGTGGGAGTTCCCAGAGCAATTCGCCGGTCTGTTCCGATGCCTTTTTAATTCTTGCCTTCAGGTTGTCATCCGTGCCCATCAATCCTATGACATGATCGCCCAGGGCCACAATGCAGGCCCCGGTCAGGGTCGCAATGTCAATAATCGCCGCCGGCTTGAAACGCCCGGCATACGCAAGGGCGTCGGCTAAGATCAGCCTTCCTTCCGCGTCGGTATTGATCACTTCTATGGTCTTGCCTGACATGGATGTGAGGATATCTCCCGGCTTGCAGGCCCTTCCCCCGGGGAGGTTTTCCGTAGCAGGTATTAAGCCCACGATATTAACGGGCAATTGCAAATCCGCTGCCGCACTGAGGGCGCCGATGACGGCGGCTCCTCCCGCCATATCGGTCTTCATCTCATCCATCTTTTCCGCAGGTTTAAGGGAGATACCGCCGCTGTCGAAAGTGAGGGCCTTCCCGACAAGAACAACCGGTGGTTGCTCCTTCCCTGCCCCCCTATATTCGATGATAATGAATTCCGGAGGTTCCTCGCTTCCTCTTGCCACCCCCAAAAGTGCATTCATTCCAAGGCGTTTCATATCATCAGCATCCAGGATCGTCGTTTTCATTTTCTTGTGGCCCTTGGCAATAGTGAGGGCTTCCCGGGCCATGATGCTGGGAGTCATCTCATTGGCAGGGGTAGAGACCATGTTTCTTGTGAGATAAACAGCCCGGCAGATCCTTTCCGCCCTTTCGGCAGCCTTTTTGACAAGGGGAATATTTTTATTATCCTGGATCATGATATATAGAAGCTCAACCTCGCTGATGGTCTCCCGGTCCATAGTTTTGAAATCCGTAAACTGATAAAGTCCGAGGATGGTTCCTTCAACGCTCGCTTCCGTGGCAATTTCCCATGCCAATCCGAGTTCGCCGGCATCCAGGGCCATGGCCAGGGACTTGACTTTAAGCGAACGCGCCGTTTGTCCCGCCTTGGCGCCGGCGTTACGCATCTTATCAGCGGAAAAATCCTCGCGTTTTCCAAGACCGACCAGAATAACGCGCCGGATGTCGGCATCGCCTCGGAGATAGAGGATAGCAGTCTGGTAGAGTTTGCCCTCAAAATCATTCTGCTTCCAGATTTGCTGAATTAAGCCGTTGGCCGCTTTGTCAATAACGGGAATCATTCCCTTTTCAGGTAGCTTACCTTCAAAAAGGAAAATGGCCACGGCCTCAAGAGATATTTTTAAAAATAATTGATTATTCTCAACTTTTACCTGCACTTCTTCCTCCCTTGATTTTCAAATAAAAATACAGCTCTAAATATTTATTTTATATTATACGCATATGTGATTCTGATGAGCTGCACGTATAATAAAAAAGGCGGTTAATGATCCCTATAGAGATACCAACCGCCTTAGAAAAATATACTTCACAACTGCTTTGTATTACGAGGGTTTAAAGAATCCATGGAATCCGTAACCCGTTGGTTTTATATGGAGGCGGCAACCGGATTCGAACCGGTGAATAACGGTTTTGCAGACCGTTGCCTTAGCCACTTGGCTATGCCGCCAAAAATATCTGGAGCGGGCGAACGGATTCGAACCGTCGACGTCCACCTTGGCAAGGTGGCACTCTACCGCTGAGTTACGCCCGCTCAGCTAGGACAATTCAGGTGGCTGACTATAACAGATGAATGATTTTGTCAATCAAAATGTTCCGAATGTACTTCTTTTTCAGGGTTTTCATTCCCCGATCCGAGCGATCAACCATTTTATGGACGCCATGTAGTCGGTCATTCCGGCAATAAACACATTGTTGTGATTGGCCCCGGCAATACGCAGCAATCTTTTTTCTTTCGCCGGACATTCATTGAAAAGGATCTCCCCTTCCTGAAAGGCAATGATGTGATCGAACTGGGCATGAATAATGAGCGTTGGTTTCTGAAACCCCATAATTTTTTCGACATTTCGGAATCCCTGTCCTTCTTTCAGTCCCAACGATTCCATATCGACGCCCATAAGTCGTAATAGGGGGGCCGCATGGGCGAAACCGCTTTCAATAATCAATCCGTCGATGTCCTTTTGATAACAATTGGCAATTTCCAGAGCGGGGGCGCTACCCAGAGAACGTCCCATGACAATAAACTTGCCGGTGAGTTTTTTGTGCTTTAGCCACTCTTTAAAATAAGCAAAAATTGCGTGGCTGTCCTTCATCATGGAACTGACCGAGGGCATCCCTGTAGATCTGCCATATCCACGGTAGTCAACAACAATGAGATTGATCATCCGGTTAGTATAAAAGGGGGCAATTTCCTGGTAATCGGCGGCAATTTCGCCATTTCCATGAAAAAGGAGGATATTTGGCGCCTCTGGTGATGCTAAATAGACCTGGGCCTGAATCTCCACATTGCTCCCAACAGGGACCATCAACGTTTCCATACCCTTTTGGGGCATATTGAAAGACCATTCAGGCCTTGGATAGAAGAGCGCCATGAGGATTTCCGGTCGGTCAAACATGCTGTAATCAAATGAATTTGTCATGAATTTGAACCTTTTTCACGGATAACGTGACTATAAAATTTAACAAGGTAATCCAGGCCCGAATACACGCTTAAAAAGAGGGCCAGATAGAGAATAGTAGTGCCGACGACATGGGCGTCCGCCCCGAGAAAGGGATAATGAATCATCAGGGCGGAAACTGCAAAGACCTGACAAAGGGTTTTCTGTTTTCCCAACCAGCTTGCCGAGATAATGTGGCCCTCAGAAGAAGCGATGTTTCTTATTCCGTCGACGGCAAAATCGCGAATAACGACAATGGCGACAACCCAAGCGGGGATCCTGCCAATCGGGATCATTAAAATCATTGCCGTATTGATGACAAGTTTATCAGCAATAGGATCGAGGAATTTCCCCATCGTCGTTACAATATTGTACCTCCTGGCAATATAGCCGTCCAGCAGATCCGTAAATGATACGGCGATAAAGAGTCCTGCCATCACCATACTCATTGTCTGACCTGGCGATAACAGCAGCAGAAACAGCAGCGGGATAAAAGAGATCCGGAGCATGGTAATAGTATTGGGAAGATTTATTATCTTCCTTTTTTCCGGTGCTATGGGCAGGGCATCAAAGTACCTTTGCAGGTAATCAATCATAGTGTTCTTGTTTTATTACCGGTATTTTAAAATTGTTTAACGCTTCTTTTATCCCGTCCCAGATCGGTTCCGGACATGCTCTGCGTGGAAAAGGAGTTACCTCGAGAGTGCTATTTTTTGGGTACCATTTTCCAGTCTGCCAGAAAGGTGTCACAGCCACGGTCAGTGAGGGGATGCTGAGCCAACTGGTTGATAACCTTAAAAGGGATGGTCGCAATATCAGCACCCATCATGGCGGCTTCAAGAACATGCCCGGGATGTCTAACACTTGCTACAATGACTTCCGTATCATAGCCATACTGATCGTAAATCGTTAGAATCTGCTCCACAAGAGCCATGCCGTCATGGGCGATATCGTCAAGTCTGCCTACGAAAGGACTTACGTAAGCCGCTCCGGCCTTGGCCGCCATCAGCGCCTGGAGAGGGGAAAAGATCAATGTCTGGTTAACGGGGATTCCTTCGGCTGCAAATCGACGCGTAGCTTTCAGACCGTCTACGGTCATGGGTACCTTGATGACGACCTGCTCGCCCAGCTTCATCAGTTTCTTGCCTTCTTTGAACATACCGTCAGCATCAAGACTCATAACCTCAAGACTCACAGGTCCATCGATTATCTTCAGAATCTCTTTAACGACAGCTTCAAAACTCTTCTTTTCCCTGGCGATTAAACTGGGATTCGTCGTTACCCCATCAACCATTCCCAAACTCTTTGCTTCTTTAATCTCTCCAATATTGGCTGTATCAATAAAAAACTTCATAGTTCCTCCTGTTATTCACAGTTCTAATGATTTTCCCGGTATTGTTCAAGGCACTTTTGACTGCAAAAATAATGCGTTTTATCGGGCCCTTTCCATGCAAGGGCATCGCTGATGGGAATATATGTATGGCAAAAGGGATCTTCAACAAGATCTTCTCCTCCCGTCAGATTTTCCTGATGACGCTTCGGAATCGGTTTGACCGTTTTGCCACCCGGCATAAAAAGCAGCTTGCCAATCCTGTAGACAACATAAAATAAAATAATGGATATGATAAGTCTTATAATCATTTTGATTTAAGCATCCGCCTGTTGTATCTTCACGACGACGTTGCGGTCATCGTTCTCAAGTCGAATTAATAAGCCCTGCATGGATATTCCAAAGGCAGGATGGATCACATAAGAAGAAATTTCGCATAAAGGTGCCAGGACAAAACGGCGCTTATGTAATTCCGGATGGGGAATGACGAGATCATCTTCCTGCACAATATCCTGACCATACAGAAGGATGTCAAGATCAATAACCCGTGGTCCCCAGCGCCTCAGCGACTTCCGGCGTCCCATCTCCTGCTCGATAGCCTTAAGGGCCTCTAAAAGCGTTCTCGGTGACAACTCCGTTCGAATCTCGGCAGCCGCATTTATAAACGCATCCTGTTCCCTGACGCCAACCGGTTCCGTCCGGTAAAAGGAAGATGCCCTCAACAACCGGGTATCATTGACGGCATCAAGATTTTGAAGGGCCAATCGGCATTGTCGAAGCGGCTCTTCGAGGTTCGAACCGACGCCGATATAGGCGATGACCCCTCTTAGCGCCATATCAGGCTGTTCTCAAACCGAGGACATCCTGCATGTCGTAAAGGCCGTTTTTCTGGTTGATAACCCATCTGGCGGCGCGGATCGCGCCACGGGCAAAATTATCCCGGTTGTGTGCACGGTGAATGAATTCCAGGCGTTCTCCATTGGTAACAAACATCACATTATGTTCGCCAACTATATCCCCGCCCCGGATGGTTTGAATACCGATCTCGGTCTTGGATCTCTCACCGATCATCCCTTTTCTTGTATATATTCCTTCTTTATCAAGGTTTCGGTCGAGAGCGGCGGCAATAATCTGAGCCATCTTCATGGCCGTACCGCTGGGAGCGTCCTTTTTCAGGTTATGGTGGGCCTCCACGATCTCGACGTCATAATCGTTTCCTAAGATTGTCGCCACATTTTCAAGAACCTTGAACATGACATTGACGCCGACGCTCATATTGGGGGCAAGGACACAGGGCGTTTTTTTCGCAAGCTTCTGGGCCTTTTTCAATTCCTCCGCGGTGAAACCCGTAGTACCTATGACGATAGGCTTCCCTTTCTTCGCGGCCAGCTCCAGGTTTTGCAAAGAAGATTCGTGATGGGTAAAATCGATTATCACATCCCCGCTGTCAATCACCTTTTTTAGGTCATCAACAATGGTTTTGCCTGATTTACCCAATCCGAGCATTTCTCCCAGATCTTTTCCGATAGCGGGATGTCCTTTTTT
This sequence comes from Syntrophales bacterium, assembly GCA_023231165.1. Taxonomy (GTDB): domain Bacteria; phylum Desulfobacterota; class Syntrophia; order Syntrophales; family UBA8958; genus UBA8958. The sequence continues at coordinate 18,160 of JALNVY010000007.1, forward strand.
TTCCACTCCCGTCACAACTTCTACGCCTTCAGTGGCGGCAATCAAAGAGCATATTCTTCCGCCCATTCTGCCGCCCGCACCCATGACAATCGCTTTTATCATCGTCCGCTCTCCTTATTTGATCAGCCCGTAGGTCATCATGACCTTCTTCAACTTTTCATAATTACCTTCGGACATCTTTTCCAGGGGGAGTCTTACCTCGTAATCAATCTTTCCCATCATTGCCAGAGCAGCCTTCACGGGCACGGGATTCGTTTCGATAAAAAGGGAATCGATCAGGGGAACCATTTTGAAATGCAGTTCTTTGGCCTCTTTAAGATCACCGGCAGCAAAAGCATCTACCAGTGCCGACATATCGGCGGGGGCAACATTGGAGACGACCGAAATGATGCCGTGTCCTCCCAGGCAAAGCAGAGGATAGGTAAAGAAGTCATCACCGGAAAGCACCGCAAAATCCGGCCCGCAGAGTTCGATGACCTCGTGCATCTGCTTCAATGACCCGGACGCTTCCTTGGTCCCGACGATATTGGGAATCTTCGCCAGCCGCGCCAAGGTGTCCGGCAGCAGGTTGACCCCCGTTCGTCCCGGAATATTGTAGACAATTATAGGAATGGAGACGTTCTCGGCGATGAACTTGTAGTGCTGATACAGACCCTCCTGGGACGGTTTGTTGTAATATGGACAGACGATCAAGGCGCCGTCGGCGCCGACCTCATGGGCATGTTTCGTGAGGCGCAAGGCTTCTGCCGTGGAGTTTGAACCGGTACCGGCAATAACGGGTACACGCTTCTTGACAGCATCGACGGTAATTTCAATTACCCGGTCATGCTCTTCATGAGACAGCGTCGGCGATTCACCCGTCGTACCGCAAGGCACGATACCGTCAGTTCCATTGGCAATTTGAAACTCAATCAGTTCCCGAAGTTTCCCCTCGTCCACCTTCCCGTTTTTGAATGGGGTGACGATTGCAACAATTGCTCCCTTAAACATACGTCCTCCTAAATAAATTATTATTTCCCTTTTATCATATCCGGAATTTTCTCACCACGAATAAGTTCCAAGTAATCCTCTCTCTTCCGAATGATGTGGTATTTATCTCCTGTAACCAGCACTTCTGCGGCCCGGGGACGGGAATTGTAATTGGAGGCCATGGTGAAGCCATAGGCGCCGGCGCTCATTACCGCCATGAGATCGTCCCTTTCAAATCGTTGTAGCCTTCTTTCCTTGCCCAGATAATCGCCGGACTCGCAAATCGGTCCCACCACGTCGGCGATAATCTCTTTTCTTTTCGTTTTCTGTACCGATTGAATATGATGATATGATTTATATAGACTAGGCCTGAGCAAGTCATTCATGCCGGCATCGACAATGATAAAATTCTTGTCTTCATTAGCTTTGGTATACAATACCTTGGTTACCAGAATCCCGGCGTTGCCCACAATCACCCTGCCCGGTTCGAATATGAAGGTGCATGAAATATCACGGGAGGCACTGATAATGGCATCTGCGTACTCAGACGGATGCGGCGGAGTTTCTTCATCGTAGGTAATGCCAAGGCCACCCCCCAAATCGAGATACCGGATTTGAAGACCCGCGTCTTTCAGGTGACCAAACAGGTTCTTGAGACGATCCAGGGCGTCAATAAAAGGAGATATTTTTGTCAATTGCGATCCGATATGACAACTGATTCCTTTAATGTCAAGATATTTCAATTTACTTGCCCGAAGATAGATCTCCAGGGATTTTTCCACATTAACGCCGAATTTGTTTTCTTTCAATCCCGTGGAAATATACGGGTGGGTTTCCGGGTCCACATCAGGATTGACTCGCAACGCGACGCCAGCCTTCCGGCTCAACCGGGCCGCACAGGCATTGATAACCTCCAGCTCTTGGAAGGATTCGACATTGAACATGAGGATGTTGGATGCCAACGCATATTCAATCTCATCAATTTTTTTCCCTACCCCTGAATAGACGACTTTCTGGGGGTCCACTCCTGCGCTCAGGGCTCGGTACAGTTCTCCACCGGAGACGATGTCCACGCCGCCGCCCTCGCGAATGAAGATCCTGAGGATAGCAATATTGGAGTTCGACTTTACGGAAAAACAGGTTAGGTGAGGAACTCTGGAGAAGGCATTATTGAAGACGCGGAAATGATTTTTCAGGGTCCGGTGGCTGTAAATATACAGGGGGGTTCCCACCTGGGCGACAAGATCCCGAATCGGGACCTCCTCACACCACAGATCCTTACCTTCATAGTGGAAATCATTCATATACTGATTACCTCGCCTTGGTTATTTGATCTTAATTTCCGTCGTATTCGACTCGGGACTGCAAGGTCCTTTTGAAATGCACCAGACAATGCGGTACCCATAATTGCGTCCAGTATCAATGTCCCGATCCAGATAGCGATAATCTCCCGGCTCTTTCACGCCACTCTGAAGGGAAGCCTCATCTTTTTCCGTCAGCAATATAAAATTTTGCGGGCAATTAGGACAATCTTCCCCGGGAATTGCAACCGACCTGAGAATTTTTACAATTTTGTTACCTTTTGTTTTCTCCGGTAGGGTCCAGCTTAACAATACCCCTTCTTTTGTAATCTCCCCTCGGAGATTTTCTATCGTTTGCAGTTTTATCTGTTGCCTTGGCAAGGGATCTCCTTTTTTACCGCAGCTTATGATCATTGCCGACAAAAGACAGACCAGGGCAACAAGGACAACGGCAGAGACCTCAAGAGCCTTTTTCAATGTCCGCAATCCTTTCTTCCACCATGACCAGTGACGTACCGCCGATCGTCTTGCGCAGATTAACGGAGTTGGCCGGTTGCAGGCGTATAATTACATCTTTGTCGAATTGGGAATGGAATTTCAGGAATTCCGGAAGAGTTAATTTTGATAATTCTTTTCGGTTATCAAGGCAATACTCGACGATCCGTCCCACGATGCCATGGGCCTCCCGAAAGGCAATCCCTTTCTGAACAAGATATTCAGCGATATCGGTGGCAGTGGAAAAATCCCTTCCTGCCTCCTGTTCCATTCTTTCACGCTGGAAGGTAATCTGGGAAAGCATCCCCGTAAGGATTTCTACGGATGAGGTTACGGTGTCCAAAGTGTCAAAGAGCGGCTCCTTGTCCTCCTGAAGATCCCGATTATAGGTCATAGGCAAGCCCTTAAGAATAGTGAGCATGGCCATGAGATGACCATAAACCCTACCCGTCTTTCCCCTGATCAATTCGGCTACATCCGGATTTTTCTTCTGGGGCATGATGCTGCTTCCCGTAGTAAAGGCATCGGATATTTCGACATAATGGAATTCGTTGGATGACCAGATGACCAGGTCTTCGCAAAACCGGCTCATGTGCATCATGACGATGGATGCGGAAAAGATGAACTCGGCAATGAAATCACGATCGGCTACGGTATCCATGCTGTTACGGCTGACTGCAGGAAACTTGAGCAATCTGGCGACATAGTTGCGATCCAGGGGAAGACTTGTCCCAGCCAGGGCTGCCGCTCCCAACGGCAGAACATTAACCCTTTTTTGGCAATCCTTGAAACGCTGTTCATCACGGTTGAACATTTCCCAGAAAGAAAGGAGGTAATGGGACAGCAGGACCGGCTGTGCCTTCTGGAGATGGGTATAGCCCGGCATGATTGTTGTTATTTCCCTTTTTGCGGCTTCCAGGAGCCCCCTTTTGAGGTCCTTCAGAAGCTTCAGAATGTTCTTGATCTCATCTCGCAAGTAGAGGCGCACGTCGAGAACTACCTGGTCGTTCCGACTCCGCCCTGTGTGGAGTTTTTCGCCAGCTTTTCCAATCCGCTGAATCAGGGCCTTTTCGATGGCCATATGAATATCTTCATCCTTAATATCAAAGATGAAGCTTCCTGCTTCCATCTCTTTCCTGATCGTATTCAGTCCTTTTCTAATGGACCTTTCTTCGCTCGCCGAGATAATACCCTGCTTCCCCAGCATACGTGCGTGGGCAAGGCTTCCCTCGATATCATAACGAAACAGACGACGGTCAAAGTGGATGGATTGGGTGAACTCCTCTACTTTGCGGTCTGTTCCCTTCTTAAATCTTCCGCCCCATGGTTTTATGGAATTATTCATGTTTTGAATTTAATATTTTGTTTATTAATATTTATTAGTTACTTCTTTCGCCGTTCCGATTTTCCTTTCTCCTTGGTTTCCGATTCAGATCGTTTATTTTTTGTTAATGCCTGAATCCTCAATCGGAGGGCGTTGAGCCGGATAAAGCCCGTGGCGTCCATCTGATTGTATACCTCTTCTTTTTCAAAGGTGGTGAAATCTTCGCGATAAAGAGAAAATGGGGATTTTCTACCTACGACAATGGCATTGCCCTTGTAGAGCTTCACCCGTGCTGTACCCGTGACGTTTTCCTGAGTAGCATCAATATATGCCTGGAGGGTCTTCATCTCCGGGGCGTACCAGAATCCGTTATAGACGAGTTGGGCGTATTTCGGGATCAGGGAATCTCTCATCAGCATGACTTCACGGTCCATCGTCAGGGATTCCACGGCGCGGTGAGCTGCCCAGAGTACGGTGCCGCCCGGCGTCTCGTATACACCCCGGGACTTCATGCCGACAAAACGGTTTTCTACCATGTCCACCCGACCGACACCATTGGCCCCGGCCACCTGGTTGATTTTGTCCATCAGTTTCGCCGGGCTTAGCTTCTTCCCGTCCAAAGCAACCGGATTACCTTTCACAAAATCGATCTCAACGTAAGTCGGCTTATCAGGCGCCGCTTCCGGAGCAACCGTCAAAACGAATATATCCTCCGGAGGCTCCGCCCAAGGGTCCTCGAGTATACCCCCTTCATGGGAGATGTGAAGGGAATTTCTGTCGCTGCTATACGGTTTCGCTTTCGTTACCAGCGGGACGGGAATTTTGTGCTTAGCTGCGTAATTCAGCATGGACTGGCGGGAATCAAATGTCCAGTTGGGATCTTTCCAGGAAGAAATAATCCGAATATGGGGATCCAGGGCCATATAGGTCATTTCAAACCTCACCTGGTCATTCCCCTTCCCCGTCGCCCCGTGGCAGACGGCGTCAGCTCCTTCGACATGGGCAATCTCCACCTGTTTCTTGGCAATCAAGGGTCTTGCCAGGGATGTCCCCAGGAGATAGACACCTTCGTAGATAGCATTTGCCCGCAGTGCTGGAAAGATAAAGTCGCGGGCAAATTCCTCGGTTAGATCTTCAATGTAAATCTTGCTGGCGCCGGTATTGATGGCCTTTTCCTTCAGCCCGTCCAGTTCCTCCTTCTGACCGACATCAGCGGCAAAGCAGATCACCTCACACTTGTAGATTTCAATCAACCATCTGACGATGACCGATGTGTCCAGACCTCCGGAATAGGCAAGGACGACTTTCTTAATTTTATTACCCATTATTCTTTTCCTCCTTCATCAATGTTTCCAGGATTGCCTTCTGAACATGGAGGCGGTTTTCCGCTTGGTCGAGAACTACGGAATGAGGGCCATCGATCACTTCGGAAGTAATTTCCTCGCCACGATGCGCCGGAAGGCAATGCATGACTATTACGTTTTTCTTTGCGTGCCCTAAAAGTTCCTTGTTAATCTGATAAGATCTGAATATCTTCGCCCGCACTTCCTGTTCCTCTTCCTGACCCATACTTGCCCAGACGTCTGTATAAACGACATCGGCCATCTGGATGGCCTCCACGGGATCACGAAATAAATGGATGCCTTCTCGAGCCTCCCGCATTCCTCTTTCCAAGAGCTCCGAGTGCGGATCATAACCTTCCGGACAGGCAAGAGATAGTTGAATTGGAAGCCTGGAGGCGGCATTTATCCATGAATTGGCGATATTGTTGCCGTCTCCGATGTAGGCGATCTTCAATCCCGCATAATCGCCTTTTTGCTCTATGATCGTAAACAGGTCACTCATAATCTGACAGGGATGGAGAAGGTCTGTGAGGCCGTTGATGACCGGAATATCGGCATAATGGGCCAAGTCCTCGACAGTTTTCTGGGCAAAGGTCCTGATCATGATTCCGTCTAGATAGCGGGACATGATTCTCGCCGTATCGGCTACCGTTTCACCCCTGCCGATCTGCGTGTCTTTTGTATTTAAAAAAAGCGCCAGCCCTCCAAGCTGATACATGCCGACCTCAAAGGAAAGGCGGGTCCTGGTAGAGGCCTTCTCGAAAATCATTCCAAGTGTTTTTCCCGCTAAGGTCCCGTGTGGCCTTCCTTCTTTGAGAAATCTTTTCAAGGACCTTGACCGCGCGAAGATAACCTGAAAATCGTCAATCTCAAGATCGTACTCCGTCACCAGATCTTTTTTCATGCACCCTCCCGCAAAACGCCATCCAGGATCTCGACAACTTGATCGATTTCCTGCTCCGCGACAATCAGGGGCGGAACAAACCGTAAAACCCGGCCCCCAGCTGATGCTATGAGCACCCCGCGATCCATACATTTTTTGATTATGCCTGCGACTTCGCAGTCAAGTTCCACGCCAATGAGAAGCCCCCTGCCCCGCACTTCTCTGATGATGGGATATTTCTTTCGCAAATCATTGAGCATGTTCATGAAATAGCCGCCCCTGAGCCGGCAGTTAGATATGAGATCTTCGCTGAGTAATGTCTCCAGCGTCGCTTTGGCCGCAGCCATTGCCAGCGGGTTGCCACCAAAGGTCGAGGCATGGCTGCCCGGATCGAAGGCTACGGCAACACTGTCTTTAGCAAGGACGGCGCCAATTGGGAAGCCGTTTCCCATGGCCTTGGCCATGGTAACGATGTCCGGAATGATCCCGTCCTGTTCATGGGCAAAAAGGGTACCCGTACGGCCCATACCTACCTGTACCTCGTCAAGAATCAACAGGACATCCTTTTCATCACACAGGCGTCGAACACTCTGAAAATAATCCGGATCGGGAACCCGGATGCCGCCTTCCGCCTGGATGGGCTCAATCATGACGGCGCAGGTTTTCTCGGAGATCGCCTTTCGGATCGCCCCCAAATCATTGAAGGGAACATATTGAAATCCCGCTAATAACGGTTTGAATCCCTTATGAAATTTATCCTGACCCGTGGCGGTGATCGTTGCCATGGTTCGACCATGAAAAGAGTCGACCATTGTGACGATCTCGTTTTTTATGCCGTCACTGCGGTCATTGCCATACTTTTTGGCCAGTTTGATTGCACCTTCATTCGCCTCGGCGCCGCTGTTACAAAAAAAGACCTTATCGAGGGCGGCATGCTGGATCAGCAGCCTGGCATATTCGATCTGGATATCAATATGATAGAGATTGGAAACATGGACCAGTTTATCCGCCTGGTCTTTTATGGCGTTGCTGACCGCAGGATGGGCATGGCCAAGGCTGCAGACAGCGATACCGGCGACGAAATCCAGATACTCCCTGCCCTCGGTATCCCAGAGCTTCATCCCT
>JALNVY010000008.1 GCA_023231165.1 Syntrophales bacterium
ACTTCCCATTCCTGAGCAGTAAAATGATGAGCCGGCGCCTCACGGTCGATGATGTCAAAAGAGCGGGCCTCGATGTCCGACCCGCTCAGGGGTTTTTTATAGAGACCGTATATCAAGGGTTTTTTTAAGTCTGTCTTATCATCCATGTTGACACGAAACTCGTTCTTTCTTTGTCGTTAGGCTAACTTACGTAACCGGTTTCATCGGTACTTCCTGCATAAGGCCAGAAATGCCTCCAGGGATGCCGGTCGGCTGGCAAGATGTAGATGGATATAACTGGCCAGGATATTCCCCTTTTGAAATCCCTCCTGATAAACTTCATTGGTTCGCCGATAGGTCATATCATAGATGGACCGCCACCCCTCTTTGCCCACTGGAGTTACCAGCAGTTCAGAATAGTGAAATTCATGCCCCCGGAGTAGGTCGCCTTTCTCTCCCCAGAGGCTGTCCTCCCTGAGGGCGACCTCCACATAACCCAAGGACTTGATCCGGTCAAGCATCCTTGTCCTTGCCGGGACAAGCCCGACCATCGGATAGGAAATGTTGTCCCTGGTTTCAATCCCTTCGGACAGGTACATCAATCCCCCACATTCCGCATAGACAGGCCGGCCCGAGCGGGCAAATTTGCGAATGTCTTCTTTCATAGCCTCGTTGACCGCCAATATTTCCGCATACTCTTCCGGGTAGCCGCCGCCTATGTATAGGGCGTCTATCCCGGCGGGAAGCTTCGCCTCCACCAAGGGTGAAAAAGGAATCATGGTGCAGCCACGCTTCGTCAATTCATCGAACAGATCCTGATAGTAGAAGTGAAAGGCATCATCCCTGGCGACACCGATACGAATGGTCTTCCCGTGCGACGGATTGATTCCCTGATTGTTCCCAAGGGAAAACAAACCGGCGCTGTCGGCGATACGCAGGATATCGTCGAGGGAAACCTGGCGCTCCACAGCACCGGCCATGGCGTCGAGGAACAAAGGCGAGAGATTCTTGGCATTCGCCGTAACCAGTCCCAAGTGGCGGCTCGACAGGGCGGGCAGACCGTCCTTTTCGATCGCCCCCACGAGCCTTGAAACGCCTGAATATTCCAGGCTCCTTCCCACCAACTCGGCATGACGCCGGGATCCGCAGGCATTGGCGATGACACCATCAATATGAACCCCTTCATAAAAGGTTGCAAATCCTTTGACCAGGGCCGCAATGCTTCCTGCCATCCCATAGACATCCGCCACCAGAATAACCGGAGAGTTCAGCCACAAGGCAATCTCGGCGCTGCTTCCGGCAATGGAATCTGGATAAGCCCCGTCGAATAATCCCATGACGCCCTCAATGATGGAAACATCGGCATCCACGCTCACCCGGGAAAACAATCGGGTCACATATTCCTGATTACTCATCCAACTATCGAGATTATAGGCGGGGCGCCCCGAGGCAACAGTATGATAGGAGGGATCAAGGAAATCCGGTCCTACCTTGAATGTCTGAACTCGCAGCCCCCGCCGCTTCAGAGCGGCAATCAGCCCCAAGGTCACCGAGGTTTTCCCGACGCCGCTGTGGGTACCGGCAATCATAATACGTGGAATCATCGTTCGTTCTCCTCGGGACTTTCTAACAACGCTTGGCTCGATAGTAAAGTCTTTTGTGCAAAGCGCTGCTGCCCCTGTTGCGTTTTTTCTTGCTATCTTTGGCAGGATAAGTTTATGCTATGCCATAATTAACGTATATTACCGGGCAGCTAATTCTCCGTTGCCGGAAGAGAGAAAACATTCATATGACCGAAACAGAAACAAATGTAACTTCGAGTCCGCAATTAAGAACATCGGAAGGGGAAGCATCCGAGGCGGCATCACCCCTTCCCGACCAGGAAAAACGCCCCCCCCGCCATCGCCCTCCCCGAAAAAGGAAAAAGCAGCCGGTTTCCACCGAAGATTCCCCCGCTCTTGCCGATTCCCCAATCATGGAGGAACGCTGGGAGCCCAGGCAGTTCAAGGTTCCCCCTATTGAGGGCAAAACCAGGTTTCACGATTTCGACCTTCCAGACCCGCTGATGCACGCCATTAGCGATCTCGGCTTTCAGTATTGCACCCCGATCCAGGCGGAAATCCTTCCCAGCACCCTTTCGGGAAAAGATGCCAGCGGCAGAGCCCAGACCGGCACGGGAAAGACGGCTGCCTTCCTGATCGCCGTCATTACGCGTCTTATGAACCATCACCACCCGGGAGAAAGACCCCACGGAACACCCCGGGTACTGATCCTTGCCCCTACCCGGGAGCTGGTGCTCCAGATCTCGGCGGAAGCCCGCCAACTCGTCAAATACTGCGGTCTGAAGATCATTTCTGTGTTTGGCGGGATGGATTACGATAAACAACGCCAGCAGTTAGCCGCCGGTCCCGTAGATATAATGGTGGCCACACCGGGAAGGTTACTGGACTTTCAGCGTCGCGGCGACATAACCCTGAAAAAGATCGAGGTAATGATCATTGACGAGGCCGACCGGATGCTCGATATGGGCTTTATCCCGGACGTCCGCATGATCATCCACAGCACCCCGCCCCGGGAGAAACGCCAGACCCTCCTTTTCAGCGCCACCCTGACCGGAGAAATTACCCGCCTCGCCTCCCAATGGACCGTCAACCCGGTAACGGTGGAAATCGCACCGGAGCAGGTGGCCGTCGATACGGTAGACCAGATCGTTTATATCGTGACGGAGCACCAAAAATTTGACCTGCTGTTCAACATCATTACCAGAGAGAACCTGGAGCGGGTTCTTGTCTTCTGTAACCGGAAAGACGAGGTCAGACGTCTCGCCGAGCGGCTTACCCGCTACGGCATCAACTGCTCTGAACTCTCCGGCGACATCCCCCAGGGAAGCCGGATTCGCCGCCTCGATGATTTCAAAAGCGGAAAAATCCGGGTCATGGTCGCTACAGATGTTGCTGGCCGGGGTATTCACATCGAGGGGATGGATCACGTCATCAACTTCACCTTGCCCCATGATCCCGAAGATTACGTGCACCGCATCGGACGCACTGGCCGGGCGGGGGCCAGCGGCACCGCTGTCAGCTTTGCCGACGAGGGCGACGCCTTTTACATCGCCCCCATCGAGGCGTTCATGGGCCGGGAACTGCACTGTATCGAACCCGACGATGAAATGCTGACCAAGCCGGTAGCTGTTTATCCCGCCAAAAAAAGCCTCCCCCGAAGTAGACGGCAAACCACAGACAGAAGACCTCCCCCCACCCGTTCCCGGCGGCCTCATTTTTGACGGACCGCAAGGATCCTTTGAACCAATTTCTATGCTGGTTAGGCTGATCAATGAGTATTTTCAAATAGTGGATGTCAGTCGCAACTACTGACTGCTCATGTGGCCCCTGCTTATCCAGATCTTCATCTTTACGGAGAGGCATCAACTATTTTTTATTGAAGGGATTGACTGCCATTCATAAAAATATGACATGTACCAGACCTTGACGCTACCTAAAGTCCTTATTTTTCTACTTGGAATACTGCAATTATTCTATCCTCACCAAATCCCCTGTACCTTCCTATTTTTGACAACCTCCTGAACTTGTTCATCTATATTTGAAAGGAAATTAAATCCGGTCTTTATTTCAACGTCCCTTATTGTCACAATATACTTCGCCATATCCGCCATATTGACTTTTTCATTGGGCATTATGAAGGCTATGGCCTCCACATTGTATGGATCATATATGATCTTATAGAGATGTGTCGGCACCGGCACCTTATTTATGCCGATTGTCTTCAGTACACCGTCTTCATATATCGGCCCAGCAACGATATAAAGCGCTCCCCTGTTAATCGCCAAATTTCGGATACGTTCTTCAAACTCCTGATTCGTCCTTTTGCCTTTACGGGGAACCATATTTGACAAATAAAAGCACTCCACCATTGCCTGTTGATCCCACTTCATGTTGGCGGCAGATGCCATTTGTTCTCTCTCATAACCACTATCTTTATAATCGTCGAGTTCTGCCCGCTCACCTTCTTTCAAATCTGGGTCTGGCTGGAATCTATTATATCTGGGAAGGTTTCCTTGAGCCTTCTCTGCTGTCAGATGTTCAATAACCCAAAGCGGTGTCTTATGTTCAACACTATAAGCTAAAAGGAACCCCTTCCGACATAGTAGTTTCCCTTGTTCGCCGGGTATGCCCAACCGGGAGTATTCTTTACAGTCTTCTATCGGCCCGGCAAAGGTGATGGTTGTGATAAATACTAAGGCAGTGGCTAAGATTAGCGCTATTTGGGCTTTATTTGACATGGAAAGGCTCTTTGACAACACCTTTACACCCTCCTGTTGACGGTCAATGACAATTGGGTAGGTTCATATTATCCGCAACATACATGGATATGCTACCCTATGGATAGAAAATTATTAATGAGTACGCTTTGAAGGGATTGACTGCTATTCATAAAATAATGACATGCACTGATACTTCATCATTCTTATTTGTCTGCCTTAAGCCAATTTAGTGCTGCATCCTTGTCAGCGTAATCAAAGTGCCTTACTTCGGCCTGTATAAAATGATCGGCAACCTGCGGCATGATCGATAGAAATGTGCCATCTGTCACGGCGGCAATCTTCTTAACTTTCTGATGATGGTTCTTGACAAATTTCATATGGGAAAGGAATGCTGCAAAATTATCCCATCCCGGGAAGGATTTGGCATAAATCATCAAGCCATTAAGTTTGCCTTTTTCTTTGATATAAGGATCAACTTCTTGGATCAATTTTTCGAAATCTACTGATTCCAAGGGGCCACTAGGCATAATAATCAATATACTCTCCGCGCGATTTAATTCGTATTTAAGCATTGGCACTCTCCATTCTTTAATCTAATTAACACTGTTTCAAGGGCTTTGCGGCAGACTCCTTATGCCGTCCACTCTTTCTCTTCAACCTTCCAGTTCTATTTTTTTGCCAGTTGTCTTGCCCAAAGTGTCAGCCAGATGACGACAAATATCATCATGGCAACGCCAAGCTTATATGCCACCATTGCCCACAGCCAGATAGTGCGGATTTCCTGCCAGGTAACGCTTTCACCCCAAAAGAAAAGCATTCCTGAAGGCTGCCTGGGTATAATTAGCAAATAAGCAAACCATTGAATCAGCAGGATACAGTATGCGATTAACACTGTCCACCATCCAGCCACTGCCGCCGCCCGCACTTTTTTTGTGAATAGATCGTCCATGATGATTCCCTTTCTAAGCGCTCAATTCCTGTCGTTGCAAAGAGGATGCATTCAAAAGCTCCTTTGTAGGGCGCGCATCAACATCTGTGAAAAAATGACCGGATTTATGCCTTTTTCGTTGAATCCAATGTGTTTCGTTTTACCACTCTCCCTGTCCATAATCTTTGAAATTCCATCAATGACAACGATATCTTGATCCTTGATTGAAAGATCCGCATGGAATCCAAGCAACTCGAAAGACTTCTCAATAATCATCATATGCCGATCCATTATTTGCCTGCCGATGGTTAGGGTTAGACCGGACGTAAAGTTAAACAGGTCCCAGATCAAGCCGATGGGTATATCAACCTTCTCTTCCTTCAGTATTTTGTAATTCGCATATCCGAGATAACATGCACATAATGTAAATGTGGGTAGAGTCAATAAATCATAAATTTCGCCGTTTTCTTGAATATCAGCGGGTATTTTCCCTTTCTTCACAACCTTAATACCGGAAAGGTGGGATAGCCTCTTACTTTCCGAAAGAGACATCTTCGAGCCAGATTCTCCATGCTTTTCTTGCGAATGATTATTTTTCATGAATCCACCTCCCATTTATCAATTAAACACAAAACCCCACTCTCTTTTTGAGAAACAGGGTTTCGATAATCTCTCCATGGCATCACCTTTATTCAAAGGGTTCAAATTGGTTGTTAACCTTTTAACGATGCATTATTCACTCTTAATTCATATGCACCTGACTCATAAAAAAGTCAAGAGTATGCTCCATTGTTTGCAAACGCAATTCAGCGATATGAAATAAATTTCCCCTGGTCGCTTTTATTTGCAATATAGGCTGTAAAGATAACCGGGACGAGAAGCGAACGGTTGCTTAATCATTGTTTTTGAACCGTCCCATTTTCTCATTCTATCTTGTCTGCACAACTATCTCTAAAAAGACAATCCTGGCTTCAGTATGAACGTAGAATCTTTCCGAAAAAGCTCACTGCCATCCATTCGGTGAATATAAAGTCGGAAATTCTGGTGCCTGATGTAGTATCCAGGATAATTGACCGACTCGAAGGAGAAGCCACCTTCACCTTGCAAGCTCGGAATAATCTTGAATGTTGCGTCGTTTCTGAATAAATCACTACCATCGGGTTTGTGCAGCCTCAATTCAAAGTTTTGATGTCTCAGATAACGGTCGGGATAATTAACAGAACGGAAAGAAAAATAGCGCTTGTCTGCAAGTCCTGGCACCAATATAAAGCTTGCATCGCTTCTATCCAAATCTGACTGGATAGGATCGATATAGCCTATGAATCCCTTATGACGAATATAGCGATCAGGGTAATTAACCGATTGAAAGGACGATATTGTTGTCTGAGCTTGGGCAATAGATAAGGACGAAAATGTAGAAGCAAGAAGAATCGAGGGAACGAATAAGGAAACCAAAATCCCACACAGCCATTTAGAATTGTATTTCATGATTAACCTCCAGTTTTTTAATCAATTTATAGCTAAATTACCCCTATCCCGATTTCAGCTTGCCATTCTTATTATATGCGAACGGGAAATAGGCCGTCAACACTTTATAACTTTCAAACCGAAATTAATGAATTGGCAGGAATACTTGGAGCATTGACTTATATTTGTTGTCAGTAGGCTGATCTTGATCAAATATCAATAAAGCCGATCTCATGTGCATATACCATATGAGGTGAGGATAGCCAATCATAGTCGTTGCGCGCCTGCAACGATTTTAGTCAACTAAAACAGTTTTAAAAGAAATCCCATCTTTTCCGTAGATAGATTCAACCATTCAGTAAAATCGCTTTCCCTCAGGTACAAAAGAACCGGATAAGTTTCAATATTTCAATGGGTCAACGGCCGGGGCGGATCAGAAAGTCGGGCTGGCGGCAGCTCCGGGTGCTTTTGGACAGAATTTCATAGCTACAGGCCGTCGGTTTCCCCTGGCGGTCATAACAGAGAAAGACCTCCTTCAAGAAACGGCCTGAACCGGAACAGAACACGGCCATGCCGTTATCCGGCAGATTGGCGTCCACCGCCTTGAATTCCTTCTTGAGCGCCACCGTGGTCGTACGAAGCGGTTCGCGCAAATGTCGGTATCGCGGGGGGAGAGGGGCGGCTTGCTTGAGTGCCTTAGCCAAGGCAAGATACTCTTGGGGTAAAAGGCCGGAACAGGTCCCATGACGGCGCCATTCATGGTCATAGAGGCGATCATTGGGGAACAGGCCGGGGAATTCCCGTTTGAGTTGAGAGGGTAAATGGACGGAGGAACAATTTTGCGGAAAGCTCTTTTGATACTGGGGCCAAAGCCCGTGGAGGACAAAACCCGGATTTCTTCCTGGCCTGCACTGCTCGGAATCTTTGCCGCCCTGCCCGGCACAAAAATTGGGTGACCAGGACATGGCGAGGACATAGAAATCGAAATCCCCAGAACCATTCCTGGAAGCAGACCCACCACAAGCGGGGCAGGCCATGGCAAACACGATGATCAGTAAATTGAATAATATGAATAGTCTCTTCATTTGGCTTTCCCGGCTTGATTGCCTAAAACTCGACGCCTTTTTGAGCAGGCCAGCCTGCAACGTATCCATGCTTAATCATGGTCATCTCCGTTACCGTATCGGCCAAGCTAATCAGGCCTGCCGGAGCCCGGCGACCGGTCATGATGATAACCACCTTCGGTCCGGCCTTGTGTATTGCCTCTATAACTGCCTCTTCGGCTAAAAGGTCTTTTGTGACAGCCAGGCAGATCTCATCCATCACTACCAGGGCATAGTTGCCCTCAGCAATGGCCGTCGTAACCTTTCTGAGACCCTCATGGGCCGCCTGTTGATGCACCGCGAATACAGGGCTTGTTCTATCGGGGATAAATCCCAGACCGGTCTGAACGATCTCCACCCCGGGCAGATGACGGCAGGCGCTGAGTTCCCCCGTTTCCCCGGCGGCCTTGACAAACTGAACGATAAGGGATTTCAGGCCATGACCACTGGCGCGGAGGACCATACCCAGGGCTGCGGTGGTCTTGCCCTTGCCGTTGCCGGTAAATAGCACTATGCGGGGAAGATCTTGTTTCACTATTTCAATCCCATAATACGGTAGATCTTTTCCATATCGAGGCTGCGCCGGACGATCTCGGCCAAGCGGTCGAAGGCCGGTTCCAGGTCATAGACGGCGAGGATCTTTCCCAGGGGCGCCAATGAGCGGCGGCGGCGGAGTCCATCGATAAACCAGCGCCGGAAGGCGTCATCGTCGAAGACCCCATGGAGGTAGGTCCCCCAGGTGCGGCCGTCAGGCGATTGCACCCCGATTATTTCCCCGTCTTCCCGGAAAAAGGCCGGGTGGTTTCCCGCTCCCGCCGTCTGGCCGTGGTGAATCTCATAGCCCTTCACGGGCAGCCCCGATTCCACATGCCTTCCTTTTACGCATTTCAGGGTTTTCTCCCAGGCCAGGATCGTCGTCACGGGGAGGAGGCCCAGGCCTACCGTGGTCTTCCCTGCCGACTTTTTCCCGGCAGATGTTAAAGCGGGTGACGGGAAATTAAGCAACCCCGAGGGCGCCAGGGTTGTTTCTCCTTTGGATTCCAAACCGTGGGGATCGGCGATCTCCTTGCCAAGGATCTGAAATCCGCCGCATATTCCCACCAATTCCGTCTTTCCTTCCCCGGCCAGACGTTTTATTTCGCGCACCAGGCCGTTGTTTTCCAGATAGGCCATATCGGCGATGACATTCTTGCTTCCCGGCAGGATCAGGGCGTCGGGACTCCCTATTTCCTTAGCCGATCTGACGATGCGCAGGGAAACATCCGGCTCAATCCGGAAAGGGTCAAAATCGGTAAAATTGGAGATATGGGGCAAGTCCAAGACGGCAATCTCCACCGCTTCTACCTCCCGAGGCGCTGTATCCAGAAGGCCGCTTTTGAAGGTTACCGAGTCTTCCTCCGGCAGCCCGAGGCGGTGGATGTAGGGAACCACGCCGAAGGTTGGCTTTCCCGTGTGGCGATACGTATAGTCAATGGCATCTTTGAGGAGGGCCTCCTGACCACGGAAACGGTTGATCACAAAGCCGGCAATCAGACTCCGCTCCCATTCGGCCAGCACTTCCATTGTCCCCACAAAGGAGGCAAAAACGCCTCCCCTGTCGATGTCGCCCACCAGAAGGACCGTAGCCCCGGCATAACGAGCCATGGTCATATTAACGATATCGTGATGTTTGAGATTCACCTCGGCGGGGCTCCCGGCCCCTTCCAGTACAATGGCGTCGTACTCCTCCGCCAGGGAGTTAAAAGCAGCCTGCGCTGCGGCAAAGGCCTCCGGCTTGTAATTGATGTAGGCGTTTACATCCATGTTCCCCACGGGTTCCCCCATGACGATCACCTGGGCTCCTGTGTCGCTGCTTGGCTTGAGAAGGATCGGATTCATCCGGACATCGGGATCGAGGCGGCTGGCCTGGGCTTGCACCACCTGGGCCCGCCCCATCTCCCCGCCATCGCGGGTCACGTAGGAATTCAGGGACATGTTCTGGGATTTGAACGGCGCCACCCGGTAACCGTCCTGGAGAAGAATCCGGCAGACGGCGGCGGAAAGGATGCTCTTGCCCGCATTGGAATTGGTCCCCTGAAACATGATCGCCGGTTTGCGGGCTTTACACGCTGCTTTTGCAGGCATGGTCAGGATTTCCCGGAGGGCATACAGGAGCAAATCATTCTCTTCCCGGTTCCGCACAGCAATCCGGAAAAAGCGATTGTCGAGGCCGGGGAAATTATCACAGATCCGCACGGCAATCCCCTTATTCAGTAAACGACGGGCCAGCTCAGGGGCATCCATATCCTGGCGATCCAGACGCACCAGCAGAAAGTTGGCCTGTCCCGGATAGATATAAAACCCGGATATCGCCCCCAGTTCCTCATGAAGATATCGCCGCTCTTCATTGACAAGCCCGATGGTCCGTATCCGGTAGTCGTCATCAGGCAAGGCCGCCTCACCCACGGCCTGGGCGAAGACATTGACGGACCATGGTGGAATCAGCTTCTTTATTTTACCGATAACATCGGTAGAACCCGCAGCAAAGCCAAGGCGGAGACCGGGAACGGCGAAAAACTTGGTCAACGAACAAAGAACGATGACATTCGCTGGGCGCTGCACAAGCAAACGGTCCATCCCGGCGACAAAATCGGCAAAGGCCTCATCGACGACAAAAAGACTTGCCGGGTGTCGCCGGGCCGTCTCCCGGATCGCCTCGGCATCGCAGCTAAGACCGGTGGGGTTATTCGGCTGGCCGAGGAAAACGATCTCATCGCCATGGAGAAGTTTTTCAAGGCTCGCGATTTCCAGCGCAAAGCCATTATCTTCGCCAAGAAAAACCTTCTCCACCGGCATGCCCACCAATTCCGATGCGGTCACATAATCGGCGTAGGAAGGAACGGGGATAAGGGCCCGCCCTTTCAGCAGCGCCCTGGGCAGGGCGTAGAGGATCTCCGAGGAACCGTTGCCGAGGACGATCTCCTCGGGGGGAATCCCGTAGCGGGCGGAAATGGCCACGACAAGACCTGCGCAATTGGGATCAGGATAATGGAGAACCTCTTCAATCCGTCGGCTGATGAGGGACCGGAGACCTTCCGGAAACCCAAGGGGATTGATGTTGGCAGAAAAATCCAGCAGCTTTTCTAGGGGTATCCCGGCGGCGTCGGACAGATATCGCCGGTTCCCTCCGTGTTTAGGCCGTATCAGGACCACGTCATCAACGGTTGCGGATATAATAGGCTTCCTCTTCATTGTTTATTGCCGCCCTACGAAAGTTTGAACAAAGATATGAATCCGTGTGATGGTATCGAAACTCCCGGAGCAAGTCAACGATAATCCCTCACCAATCCATTGTAAAAGATATTGACAATATTGACGACATTCCTCTAAACAGAAGCATTCACTGATTGGAGTCATATCATGACCACGACCCTTCTCTATTTGTTGATTGCCCTGAATATCACCGTCCTGGCCCTGCTCGTTATTATCCTGCTCAGGACATCAAAAGCGACCGTTACTGATCTAAACGGTCGGCTGGGTAATATAGAGAAGAATATGGAGCGGGCGGAACGGACATTCCGAGAAGACATGGCCAGAAACCGGGAAGAGATGGGACGAAGCCTGAAGGATTTGAACGAATCCCTCCTTAACAGGGTCACGGAGAATGCCGCAGCGCAAAAAGGCCAATTAGAAATCTTTTCTCAGCAACTGACCACCCTCACAAGCCAGAACATTCAAAAGCTCGATAAGATATTAGAAACCGTCGTTCTCCATCTGAGAAACCTTCAGGAGGACCATAACCGCCAACTGGAACTGATTCGAGCGACGGTAGACGAGAAGCTCCAGGATACTCTAGAAAAGCGCCTCGGCGAATCCTTCCGCCTGGTCAGTGAACGTCTGGAAATGGTACAAAAGGGATTAGGGGAGATGCAGACTCTGGCTGCCGGCGTAGGGGACCTAAAAAAAGTCCTGACTAATATTAAGACGCGGGGGACCTTCGGAGAGATCCAGTTGGGCAGCCTCCTGGAGCAGATCCTGAGTCCTGAACAGTATGCCGTCAATGTCGCTACCAAGCAGGATTCTATGAACCGGGTCGAGTTTGCCATTAAACTGCCGGGGCAAGACGAAAACCGATCTCATGTGGTCTGGCTGCCCCTAGATGCCAAATTCCCCCAAGAGGATTATCTGAGGCTGCTTGAGGCTCAGGAACAGGGGAATCCCACCTCGGTGGAAGAAGCGGCCAGGCAGTTAGAACGGACCGTCCGGGAAATGGCGAAAAACATCCGGGACAAATATCTCGACCCCCCTAACACTACTGATTTTGGCATCATGTTTCTCCCTGCGGAAGGGCTGTATGCGGAAGTCCTGCGTCGTACCGGTCTCGTTGAGATCCTCCAGCGGGATTTCAAGGTAGTAGTCACGGGACCGACGACCCTGGCTGCCCTCCTGAATAGCCTACAGATGGGGTTCCGCACCCTCGCCATTGAAAAGCGCTCCAGCGACGTATGGAGCCTGCTGGGGGCCGTTAAGACCGAGTTCACGACGTTCGGCGGGATACTTGAGAAGACCCATAAGAAACTCCAAGAGGCAAGCAACATCATTGAAAAGGCGGCCACCCGCTCCCGTTCCATCGAAAGAAGACTCAAGAACGTCCAGGAAATGCCCGCACCCGACGCTGAGACATTGATTGAGGATAACGAGGAACCGGATGATGGGGAGAGGGATGAAAGATGTTGAAAGGTAAACTAACTTGAAGGGAACACTGGTCAACACCGGCGCCGTCATTGTTGGCAGCCTCATCGGCATGGCCGCGGGAAAACGCCTCCCGGAACGTCTGAAAACAATCCTGATGCAATGCCTGGGGCTCTCTACCATACTGATCGGCCTGCAGATGGCCCTCTCGGAGAAAGACGTCATCCCCACCATCGGCTGCCTGCTGATAGGGGCGCTTACGGGGGAACTGATAAACATCGAGGCAGCCATGGACAGGCTGGGGGAATGGTTGAAAGTAAGAGCCCGATCTGATTCATCGACCTTTGTGGAAGGATTTGTAACTACTTCGCTGCTCTATGTGACAGGGGCGATGGTAATCGTGGGCTCCATTCAGGACGGCACTACCGGAGACGCCACAACCCTGTATATCAAGTCCATGCTGGACGGTGTAGCCTCCATCGCCTTTGCATCAACTCTGGGCATTGGCGTCGCCTTTGCGGCCCTGAGTGTGTTATTCGTCCAGGGGGCCCTCACCCTGCTGGCCTCGCAACTGATCTTTCTTCAACAACCGGCGGTCCTCGGCGCCATTACCGCCACGGGTGGGTTGCTCATCGTCGCCATTGGCTTCAACCTTCTTAATATGGTCAAAATCCGCATTGGCAATCTGCTGCCTGCTCTCATCTACGCTGTCCTCTGGGCGCTATATATAAGGTGACGAAGGCCACTTACGGAAACCCACAACTATATTTTTACCAAGTTGCATTTAAAAGGATAACGAGGCGGCAGGGAGGAGGCGACATAGGCGTATCGTATATTAAGAATAGGTCGTAATAGCAGGCGGGGACAGGTTGTTGTGTCAATAGCAAGGTGATTCCCAAGGGGCATTCAATTTATTCAGAAACGGTGAACAGGAAACGGACAGAAAATAAAAAAGCCCCCAACCCAATCAATGCTGGAGGCTTTTTCTGAAAATATAAAGGCGTAACTATTTCTTTGCCGCCGCTACAGCGTCCCGCAGTTTCTTGCCAGCAGCAAACTTGGGGACTTTCTTGGCCTTGATCTTGATGGCCTTGCCGGTCTGAGGATTCCTGCCGGTCCGGGCCGCCCTTTTCGTGACCTTGAAGGTTCCGAAACCAACCAGAGTAACAGACTCTTCCTTTTTCAAGGCTCCAGTAATGGCCTCAAGGACACAATTGACCGCTTCTTCCGCCGTTTTTTTCTTCCCTACCACCGTTACCACCGCGTTTACCAGATCTCCCTTGTTCATGTCCTTCCTCCTTTTGTTTTGTTTACAACCGCCCGTTACGGTCCAACCTTCCTCATAAATACTTATTACTTTCTTGCGGGGCATTATAAAAGAGCAAAAGTCTTGTGTCAAGGGCAAATTCACGATTTTTTTATCTTTTTTTTGTATGATCTATTATCATCTTTAATCCTTTATATTACTAATTTATTCATGATAATATAAACATTTAATGCCAACAAAAGGGGGAAATGTCTGACAAATAAGATTTTTTACCCTCTATTCATCTCGCCAGGTCATAAACTCCATTTTAGCGCCCTGATCCTTGAGCATGCGACGAGGAGGCAATAAAAAACCCGGGGCATTTTTGCTGCTCCGGGGTCTTTTATTGCTTTATGTGGGCTATCTCTTTTATCAGTTGCCTCTAGGACCGGGGCCATAGCCGCCGCATCCGCCGGCACCGGGACCGGAACCAAATCCTCTACTTTTTCCAAAACCTCTTCCCGCGCCAAAGGCTTGGATCTTAGTCTGCTGCTCCGGGGTAAGGACTTTAAGGACGGCCAGACGATGACTCGTCTGCTTATCCTGTAACTGGTCCCTCAGACTCCGGATTTCCTTTTGTACGGCTACAATCTTTTCCTGATTGGGATTCTGCTGGAGCCACAGGAGCTTCAATTCGCCGCGCTTGCTGAACATCTTGTCCTGAAGCGGCTTGGCTTCCTTCAACTGGGCCTCGCGCAGGGACTTTATCTTGGCTTCCTGATCCGCCGTCAGGTTCAGAGCAGCCAATCCTTGTAAATCACCGCTTTGGCAGTTACCATAACCGGGCCCCCTGCCATCCCGCATTCCATGTCCCCAACCGTAGGCGAAGGACGTTGTCGTGAGGGCCACAATCACCAGGACTGCCATAAGTGTTAACACTACCTTTTTCATAACCTTTCTCCTTTCAATTCAATTATTGATCTATCGTTATTTTTGACTTCTTTCCCTTTTCAGGCCTCTTTATCTCTTTGCATGTACATTGAGCAACGACTGTGCCATACTCGTAATTAATTCGTAACTGCGCGATTAAACAGCACATATTAATGGTCGTATCGTTCCTTATTATCCTGGATGCTTAGAAACCGAAAAAACTGGCTAATAAGTATCCAATTGTGGTATCCAGTTGCCTAAAAAGTATCCGCCTTCATCATTTATGGAGCCGTCAACCATGAAAGCGAAACAATCCATGAAACACCGCTGGTCGTGGGCCTTTATCCCTCCGTGGATCATCATCGGGGCGGCGATCCTGCTGATTCCCCTTTTTGCCGTGATGACCATGCAAAGCCTCAACCGGCAAAAGACCGAAACAACGCGCCTTCTCCTGGAAAAAGGGGAGGCCCTGATTCGCTCCTTCGAGGCGGGGGCGCGGACCGGCGCCGGGTTGCGATGGGACGCCTGGCAACTTCAGAAATTGCTCATCGAAACAGCCCAACAGCCTGGCATTGATTACTTCATCATCACCAACGCCGCCGGTACGATCCTGGCCGACAGCGACCCTTATCGGATCGGCGACTTCTATGGAACCGATCTCGATCTCAAGGGTCTCGCAACCAAAAAGACCATCCAGTGGCGGCAGGTCGCCAATACGGACGGCGCTGACACTTTTGAGGTTTTCCGCCGTTTCACCCCCACTCCGGAACCTTTCGCCATCTGGGAGGGAACGAAGCACCATGCCGACTTTCCGGGATTCGTGATCTTTGTGGGCATGGACATGGGTCCCGTCCTTGCCGCCCGCAAGGCCGATGAGGAACATACTATCTGGATGGCCGTGTTGTTAATCGGCGTGGGTCTTTCGGGCGTCATCTCTCTCCTCCTGGCTCAGGGCTATAAGACGACCAGAAAATCCCTTTCCCGGGTTCAGGCCTTCTCCGATCACCTGATGGAAAACATACCCATGGGACTGGTAGTGATCAATCCCCAAGGAAAGATCATCACCTTCAACAAGACTGCTTCCGCCATTCTGGCGCTCCCCGTAAATGAGACCGGGGAGCGGGCGACTGCGGCAATTCTGCCGTCGGCCTGCCTGGAAATCGTCAGTCGCCTTGCCGAAGGAAATGGATTGATTGCCAAGGAAATGGACTGTCCCCTGCGGAACGGACAGACGGTTCCCCTGGAAATTATCGCCTCCCGGCTACAGGACCCCCAGGGGGAGATCCTCGGAGTCGTAATTCTTCTCCGGGATATCTCCGACCTCCTGGCCATGAAGGGGGAGATTGCCCGCACCCAGCACCTGGCCGCCCTGGGAAGCCTTGCCGCTGGTGTGGCCCATGAAATCCGCAATCCCCTCAGTTCCATCAAGGGCTTTGCCACCTACTTCAAGGAAAGATATCGGGAGATACCGGCGGACCGTGAAACAGCGGAAATTATGATCGGCGAGGTGGAAAGGCTCAACCGGGTGATCGGACAGCTTCTGGAATTCGCTCGCCCCACGACCCTGCATCTAGAAAAAGGCTCCATCCCAGCCCTCGTCAAAGACGTCCTGAAAATCATTACCGGAGAAATGGGGGAAAGAGAAATTGTACTGGAGAGGGAACTGACAACACTGCCTGATATATCTTTCGATAAAGACAAAATGAAGCAGGTCTTCCTCAATCTCTTTCTCAACGCCCTGGAGGCTATGAACGAAGGAGGGAGCCTGACCGTCAAGGCAGGTCCGCTCAACGAACAATGGCTGCAAATCGAAATCATCGACACCGGGACCGGCATCGCCAAGGAAGATCTGGGACGCATTTTCGATCCCTATTTTACTACGAAACCATCGGGAACCGGCCTCGGCATGGCCATTGTCCAGAAGATCTTAACGGCTCATCATGGGGAAATTAAGCTGGAAAGCGAACCGGGCAAGGGAACGCGGACAATTATCCTGCTGCCATCAGGGAGTGAAGAGACGCTCACGAATGACACCTCCGCAAAAAGTCGCAAAACCCCTGCCCCTCGGGGAGATGGTTAAGGTGATGGTGGGGGTTGTGTGCTGATTACAATAAGTTGACCAATCCCCGCCCCAAACCTCCCCTTGAAGGGAGGGAGAAGTACAGATTAATTAATTCAATGACATACGAGGACATCTTCAGATGAAAACAAAACAAACTATTCTCGTGGTGGACGACGACCGCGCCCACCGCACCATGCTGAGAACCCTGCTGTCGGGCTGGGGATATCTGATCCATGAGGCCGATGACGGCGAGACGGCCACCGCCGCCGTCCGCAACCAGCCTTTTGACCTGATCCTCATGGATATCCGGATGCTCAAGGTTTCCGGCTTGGAGGCCCTGGTCGAGATCAAGGCCTTCAATCCCGCCATTCCCGTGATGATCATGACGGCCTACGCTTCCTTGGAAACGGCGGTGGAAGCGGTCAAGAAAGGTGCCTACGATTATTTGCAGAAGCCCCTCGATTTCGATGAATTGCGCCTCAAAATGGAACGGGCCATGGAACACCGGCAGCTCAAAGAGGAAAACGCCCTGCTGAAAGAAAGCCTGGGCAGCCGTTTTGACCGCCGTAACCTTATCGGTAGCGCTCCCGTTATGGCGAGACTCCTCGATACCGTCGCTCAGGTCGCCCCTTCGGAGGCTACAGTCCTCATTACCGGCGAATCGGGAACGGGAAAGGAAATGATCGCCGGCGCCATCCATTATAACAGCCGGCGCCGGGAGGGGCCGTTCGTCAAAATCAACTGCGCCGCCATCACGGAAACCCTTCTGGAATCGGAACTATTCGGCCATGAGAAAGGGTCTTTCACCGGGGCGGACCGCCGCAAGGAAGGAAAATTCCGCCAAGCCGACGGCGGGACGATCTTTCTCGACGAGGTCAGTGAAATGTCCCTGGCCATGCAGGTTAAGCTCCTCAGAGTCCTCCAGGAAAGGGAAATAACCCGGGTGGGAGGGAATGAAACCGTCAAGGTGGATGTCCGGGTCATCGCTGCCACCAATCGCGACTTGGCCGAGGAAATCGGGGCCGGCCGTTTCCGGGAAGATCTCTTTTACCGGCTGAATGTCGTTACCCTCCTGGCGCCGTCCCTGCGGGACCGCGCGGAGGACATCCCCATCCTGGCCCAGCATTTTCTTACCCATTTCGCTCAGAAGAATCACAAGCCCATCAAGGGCTTTTCCCCGCAGGCCATGGACCGCCTCGTCCGTTATCCCTGGCCGGGAAACGTCCGGGAATTGATGAACGCCGTCGAGAGAGGGGTAGTATTGTCCCGCTCGGACTATCTGGAAGAACCGGAACTCTCCCTGGTTATAGCAAACGGACCGGATGATGTCTCAATTGATGATTTATCCCGGGGCGAAAAACGGTCCTCCTCCCTCGACGAAGTAGAAAAAGAGGCCGTTATCCGTACTCTCGGGGATGCCGGGGGCAATAAAAGCGAGGCGGCCCGGCGTTTAGGAGTCACCCGCCGCACCCTCCACCTGAAACTCAAGAAATACGGGCTTATGGAATAATGATGATAAAGTGCCTGACGGCAAGGATAATCGGCCTGCGAGGGTTTTCTCGAACAGGCCGGGGGAAAATTCGTCAGACCCGTCTGAAACAAAACTTGGACACATGCAATACTTCACAAGCCGAGATTGTCCGCAGCAAAATTCCAATTGATCAGTTTGTCGAGGACGGCATTGACATAGTCGGCTCGGCGGTTCTGATAATCGAGGTAGTAGGCATGCTCCCACACGTCGATGGTCAGAAGCGGCCTCATACCCGCGGTGAGAGGCACGTCCGCGTTTCCAGTTTTGACCACCTTCAACTTGCCGCCATCCAGCACGAGCCAGGCCCAACCACTTCCGAACTGGGTCGTCGCCGCAGTCGCCAACTCCTTCTTGCACGTCTCCACATTGCCGAATGAAACCTCGATTTTCTGCTTCACCGCTGAGGGCGGCTCACCACCGCCCTTCGGACTTAGACTGCGCCAGTAGAACGTATGGTTCCATACTTGGGCCGCATTGTTGAAAATGGCCGCCCTTTCAGCCTTGCCAGCCGTACCCGTGATGATCTTCTCAAGGGAAAGGTCAGCAAATTGTGTCCCTGCCACAAGTTTATTGAGGTTATCGACATAACCCCTGTGATGTTTGCCGTAATGAAAGCCAATGGTATTTGCGGATATCACGGGGGAAAGAGCGCTATCCGCGTATGGCAGGGGCGGTAAGGCATGTGCCGTGGCCGCCCGCAGGACACCGGGAAAACTACCCATGGCAAACAATAGGGCCGCCCCCGCAGATACATTTAGAAAATCACGGCGGTTAAGGGAGGGAAAAGTCGTTGTCTCTTGATTATTCATCATGTTACCTCCTCATAAAGGGATGAAAAGTCTAACTTCGAAACCACCGGTCCGAGGAACTACCGGGTCCGGTGGATTAGTTGTTATGTAATCGCTGATCATGGATACGCTACGTCCTTATTCCATCTATACGCAACAATCTATGTTCCTCGAAAACAGTCATGATATCAAGATTATGGTCTAGATATAGGCCAATATAATGAGTAAATCAAGTTTTTTCGGTAACGAAAAGCTTAACCGGCTAACTTTAGAGCGCCGGCCAAACTTGATCCTCCTTGACCGGGACAGTGGAGCGTGTTAGCTTTTCCTGGAAAGAATTAATTTAAAACCCGGGAAAGCAACCTCAGTGTGAAAATTTTAGTCTGCATCAAACAGATCCTCGCCCCGGAGCTTGCGGAATTGTCCGGCCGTCCTGAAATCAAGGACAGGGATAAGGACCCGTTCCTCCCCATGATACCATCGCCCGATGACAACTGCTATCGGTTGAATCCTTTCGATGAATACGCCGTCGAGGAGGCCCTGCGCATTCGGGATTCTTTTACGGACGTGACGGTTGACGCCCTTTCTCTGGGACCAATGCGCTGCCGGCGGGTACTGCTGAGGGCGCTTGAGATGGGAGTGAACAACGCGACCCTCCTCCGCCTCGACCGTCCCCCCTTTTCCCTTACGCCTTTTGAAACAGCGTCTATTCTCGCCGCCTACCTCCGGGATAAAATTTACGATTTAATCCTCACCGGCGTCATGGCCGAAGACGGCATGAATGGACAGACGGGACAGCTTGTCGCCGCGCTGCTGGATATGCCTTGCGCCACTGCCGTCATCAGCGAGCGCCTCTTGTCTCCCCACGGACCAATCTATGTGGAGAGGGAGGAAGATGGGGGAGAAAGGGCCACCTATGAGATTTGTCTCCCTGCGGTCCTCACCATCCAATCGGGCATCAACCGTCCCCGCTACCCTGCCCTATCTCATGTCCTGAGGGCTCGGACGCAGGAGATTGTAACCCTGGAGGCGGCCCCCCTTCTCCCAACTCCCAGGGAGCGCATTGTTAATGTTTCCCGAACCGAGAGTTCCACAACCTGCACCTTCATCGCGGGCAGTCTCGCCGAAAAGGCCGGGCAGTTTCTGGATTTCTGCCGACAGAAGGGATTTCTTGGCCCATGAAAGCCGGAATAGTCGTCATTGCGGAAATATCAGTGGCCGGGTTGACACCAGCCAGCCGGGAAGTAATATCCTTTGCCGGACTCCTGGCGGAGTCCGCCGGTGAATCCATACTGCTAATGGTTCCCGGATATTTCCCGGACATACATAAACCATCATGCCACAGCGCGAGTGCCTCAAAACAAGAAAATCCCCCCGGTAGCAAAGGCGAGTTGGGGGGATTTTCATATAAGGAGGCTGAGGAAATTGCGATGGCGGCCGGCTGCGATGTGGCCGTTTTGGCCGGCGATCACCTGTCTGCCTATAGCGCCGAGGCATGGATGGACGCCCTGTCCCCCGTCTGCCGGGAGATCAATCCCCGCTTCATCTGCATTCCCCACACCTCCCGGGGCTGGGACTATGGACCGGGTTTAGCTATTCGCTTGGAAGCTTCCCTGATCGGAGCCGTTGAGGGCTTTCGCCTGGACACAGGAAACTTCTTCTTTAAACGCTCCTTCTTAAAGGGGCAATGGCAGATGGAGGTCCTCCCCGAAACGTGGCCCGTCATCCTGACCATCCTTCCGGAAGCCAAGGGAACGGAAGCAGCGGCGCCACTTGCCGCAGCAAGGTCAGCGGGCGGAAGGGGCCGTCAACCCCGTATATCTTTCCTCTCCGTACCGGCCAAAGATCTCCGGACCAAGACGCTGGGGAGATTGCCGGCTCCTGAGACGGCCTATGATTTTTCCGAGGCCGAGGTAATTGTCGCTGCCGGTAAGGGAATCGGAACCGCAGATAATATCGACCTGATCAAACGTCTAGCCGGAGTTTTTCCGAAATCAGCCGTCGGTTGTTCCCGGGCCATCTGTGATCCCGGCTGGATGGAACACCGGCGTCAGATCGGCATGACCGGCAGGACCGTCGCCCCACCCCTTTACATCGCCTGCGGCATCTCGGGGGCCATGCCCCACCTGGCGGGGATGCGGAATTCCCGTTTCATCATCGCCGTCAATCGAGATAAAAACGCCGCGATATTTCAGGTCGCCCACCTGGGCGTCGTGGAGGATCTCTCGACCTTCATCCCGGCCGTTCTGGAGTTAATGGAAAACAAGAAACAGGAAAGCAGCGATGACTAATCCCAAAGATCTGGAAATATTCCAAAGTTTCATCGGCGCAGATTGGCAGGAGCAAGCGGCTAAGGACACGCCGGGGGATATATTACTGCGGGCCTGCCGCTATTTTTTAGGGACCCCCTATGAAGAAAAGACCCTGGACGCTCCCGGACCGGAGGGACTTATTATTAATCTTCGCGCCTTCGACTGTTTTACCCTGGTTGAAAATTGTTGCGCTCTGGCAATCATGCACCACACAGGGAAAGATAGCTTCGCCAACTTTGCGGCCATCCTCCGATCCCTGCGTTACAGAGACGGCGTGATTAAGGGTTATCCTTCGCGGCTCCACTATTTCTCCGACTGGCTTCAGAACAGCGAAGGGGGGGGGGGTATCCGGGATATGACTCAGGCGTTAGGGGGAAGATCTTCCCAGAAAGTCCTGAATTATATGACGACCCATTCTGAACTCTATCCTCCCCTGCAGGACCCCGCTGCCTGCCGACAGATGATCGCCATCGAAAGACGGCTATCCGAGACACACCGGTATCTCCTGCCGAAAGGAGAGATCAGCAGCTGGGAAGGAAGAATCGAAGAAGGGGACATCCTCGCCATTACGACCGATCAGGAAGGCCTCGATGTATGTCACGTCGGGATCGCCGTCCGGCTGGACGGAAGGCTCCACCTGCTTCACGCATCTCAACAAGCGGGGCAGGTGATTGTTTCTCCCGAGACGCTCGTCGATTATTTACATCAGTCCCCACACCGCACCGGTATAATGGTAGCGCGGCTTGCCCTTCCCCAAGGAAATCCCGAAAGATGAAATCAAGGCAGCAAGGCTTGAGGCGACGCAGGCGTATTTTTCATACGTCGAGGAGCCGATTGCCGACGCCAACGAAGATAGCGCTTTGATTTGGGATTGAAATAACATCCTAAGTTAACGGCACTTTACTCCTGATCTGGAGAGATATTCGTTATACGATAAAATAACTTGACACTGACCAAAAAGTTCTGTACCCAGTTTTTGACCATTGGTCAGTAATTGACCATTGTCCAATTCCTGGTTAAAAATCATTGGTGGAGGTAATTTCCAGTGGGACTCGAAGAGAGAAGAAAAAGAGAGAAGGAAAACCGGAAAAATGCGATCCTCAAGGCCGCCCGGAAGCTTTTCTTCGATAAGGGTTTCAAGAATGTCACCGTGGAGAGCATTGCCAAAAAGGCGGAACTGAGCAAAGGTTCGGTCTATCTATACTTTAAGAGCAAGGAAGATATCTACACCCAGATCCTTCTTAGCGACATCGATAAATTCCACAAGGTCATGGCTAATATAATACGGGAAGGCCAGAGCAGCTCGGCGACGCTTATGAGCCTTGCCAACCTATATACAGATTTCTTTATGAACGATCGCGAGCTTTTCCGGATCATGATGAATTACATGCTCAACATCGATCATATGAATCTCCCTGAGGAAATTGACCACCTCATCGTGAAAGCCACCAATAAAACAATTGATATTATCGAAGAAATATTCATGATCGGCGTCCGGTCAGGTGAGTTTCCACCTTATATTGATCTTCGCCAGAAACGGAATGCCATCTGGGGTTTGCTCAATGGGACCATTTCCCTGCACCTGTTTACAGGCTCCGAGGAAAAGCGTGCGGAGCGGATCCGATCCACGATCCAGACAGGTCTAAACACCTTTCTCCGGGGCATGAGGACGCCGTCGGGAAATGGTCAGTAACCGGAAAGCTCTTTAGAAGGATAGACGATAGCAAGATAAAGCGCAGGAGAAGCATGCCTTTCCCCCCAGGCCTTTTCTGATGTGTTTCTCCGGGCGAAATGATTTAGACTTGATCGGAAGAGGCGAAATGAAAATTAGGAGGAGGTTGCTATGGGTAACGGATTGGTGAGCTTGAGGGATCAGCAGTTTGTCCTTTTTGAACAGATCGGCATCGAAAAGCTCTTCGAGAAAGAGCAATATGCCGATTACTCTAAGGATGTCGTGCTGATGATGCAGAACGAGGCGGAGAAGATGGCGGTCAATGTACTATTGCCCGCTTATGCCGAAGGCGACAAGGAGGCTTGTCATCTGGATAAGGACGGCCAGGTACGGGTCCCCAAGTGTTTCCACGAAGTTTTCAGGAAGTATTGTGCGGGCGGCTGGATCGCCCCGATGAAATCTCCGGAGGTCGGCGGCCAGGGGACCCCCATCGTTGTCTCCACAGCTTGCACGGAATTGTTTTCGTCGGCCAACGTTGCCTTCCTGCTTTATGCAGGCCTGACGCTCGGCGCGGGCGGCCTGGTCGAACATCACGGCACGGAAGAACTGAAGAACAAGTATATGTACAAACTCTTCGCCGGGGAATGGGCAGGTACGATGTGCCTGACCGAACCAGGAGCAGGCAGCGATGTCGGCGCTCTGAAGACCATGGCGAAGCGCCTTCCCGACGGCAAGTTTTTGATCACCGGGACCAAGTGTTTCATCTCTTCGGGGGATCACGATCTGACTCCGAACATCATCCATCCGGTCCTCGCCCGGATCGAGGGAGATCCTCCCGGAACAGGCGGCATCTCCATCTTTATCGTTCCCAAATATGTGGTCAATGAAGACGGCACTCTTGGGGAATCCAACGATGTCAAGACGGGAAACGTCGAGCACAAGATGGGCATCAGGGGCTCGGCGACCTGCACCTTGAACTTCGGCGACGAGGGCAAGTGCATCGGCGAGCTCCTCGGCAATGAACGGCAAGGCATGCGGATCATGTTCCAATTGATGAACGAGGCGCGCCTGGAAGTGGGTATACAGGGTTTGGGGCACGCCTCAGCAGCCCTCGAGCACGCCGTCCAGTATGCCAAAGAAAGAATCCAGAGCACGCCGGTCTGGGAGATGAAAAATCCTGAGGCCAAGGCCGTGCCCATTATCATGCACCCCGATGTCCGCCGGGATCTTCTCTGGATGAAAGCCTATGTGGAAGGCCTCCGCGCCTTGAATTACTTTACCGCCTACTCCCTCGACATGGCCAAGGTCGCTGATACTCCTGAAGAACGTGCTAAATACCTGGGCTTTGCCGAACTGCTGACGCCGGTCTGCAAAGCTTACTCGTCCGATATTGCCTGCCTGGTCACCTCCAAGGCAGTCGATGTCTATGGCGGCTATGGCTACTGCCAGGAATATCCCGTGGAACAGTACATGCGGGACTGCAAGATCGCCTGTCTGTACGAAGGGACCAACGGCATTCAGTCTCTCGACCTCGTGGGCCGCAAACTTGGCATGAACAAGGGTATGAACACCATGAACATGATGGGAGAGATCAGTAATACCATCAACAAAGTAAAATCCATCGATGATCTCCAGAAGTACGGCGTCAAGCTGGAAGAGGCATACAACGCTGTAGTCGATCTGACCATGACCTTTGCCGCCTTGGGAAAGAGTTCCAGCTTCCTGATCCCCATTCTCAATGCCTCACCATATCTTGACCTCTTCGGCGATATGCTCCTCGGCCATTTCCTCTTCCAGGGCGCCGCCATTGCGAGGGAAAAGCTGGATGCGATTTTCGCGGCCAAGGGTGCCGATTCGATCGGAAAGAAAAGGGCCCTGGTGCATACGGATCAGGATGTGGCCTTCTACGAGGGGAAGATTGCCTCGGCAAAGTTCTTCGCCATCGAGGTCCTTTCTTCGGTCAAGGCCAAATGCGAAGCTATCAAGATAGGAGATAAAACACCGATTGAAATGGCCATCGAGTCCTTTCCGTCATAAAACATAACATACGGGGTTACGGGAACCGATGCGACCTGAGACGGCATACATCCGGTTCCTGCATCATCAGTAATCAAGAGGAGGAAAACTATGTCTTACGAGATTAAAAAAGCGGCAGTATTAGGCGCGGGCGTCATGGG
>JALNVY010000009.1 GCA_023231165.1 Syntrophales bacterium
AACGTTGATCTTCAAGATCCCGATTCCCTGGGTTTCAGGGTCAGAATATAAGCGGCCACAAAGATCATGATCACGATTTCAGCTTGCCAGACATAGGTATAGGCGCCGAACCGATCGTACATTAGGCCGGCCAGGTAAGGACCGATACTCCCGCCGATACCGAGAAAAAGGGTGAAAAATCCGTAAACGGACCCCAGGACGTGACGACCGAAACGGTTCGCTAACAGGATGGGCGCCAGGGGCGCCAGGGATCCGTAACCAAACCCGAAAATGACTGCGTAGCAGAAAAGACCGCGGGCGGATGCGACCTGAAGCAGCACGACAAGCCCGGCCAGCATGAACACCATCCCCAGAAAAGCCGCGTACTTGGGATCGCGAATACGGTCACTGAGCCATCCGAAGAAAAACTGACCGGCAAATCCCGCCAGGCCCAGGGCAGCCAGAGAAGAGGCGGCCAGGACTTTGTCAATACCCTGATCGATGGCAAAGGCCACCTGATGAACAAATACGGTCATAAGCACCATCACCGCCAGGCTGAAGGACAGGGCCAGAACCTGGAACCTCTTGTCACCGCACATGTCCCCAAACCGCAACCGTGTTGATTCCTGAAGCGCATCGATCTTGACGACCAGTTCCGGACGGGTTTCGCCGTCAGGCAACATGCCGTGATCCTCGGGACGGATTTTACGAAAAAAGAGCTGTGAGAGACTGACGCCGACAACAAGGGTGATGATCCCCAACACCAGAAACCCTGTCTGCCAATTGAACTCCTTTACAATGACGCCCGCCAGGGGGGTCAGGGCAACGGTGCCGAAGCTTACCCCCATCGTGGTAATTCCCAAGGCCGTCCCCCGCTTTCTGATAAACCATTTCGCCACCGAGGAATTGATCGCCACCACCCCCAGCCCGGACGACCCGATCCCTAACAACAGGCCATAGACCAGATAAAATTGCCATGGTTCCCGGACAAATGCCGTGAGCATGAAACTCACGGCGGCAATCACGGCCCCCCCGGTCACAATCCAACGGGGGGCAATCCGGTCCACCATCCTCCCGATTACGACGGCGCAAGCAGAATAGACGAACATGTTGAGGGAAGCACCCAGAGATATGACTGAACGGGACCATCCGTAATCCGTGGCCAGGGGCTTCACAAAGACGCCGAAACAGTACCTGGAGCCGTAATTGATAGCCAGGACGAAAAAAGCGGCCCCGACTATATACCATCCCCAGAATATATCGGAGGCGGATTTACTTTTCATCCCGCCTCCAGATATTTCCCGTTATTATCCCATTTGCGAAACAGTCCATATAAGGATAAAAATACCTGATCTTCAGGCATGCCCCATCAATTCAATATCATTAAGGATACTCTGTCAATTATGCTCAGGTGTGTCGATCTTATGGTGTGCACTTATTCTTTTCGTTCTGTTTCGATTTATTTTTTACTAAATTTAGTAAAGGTCCTCCTGCACGCCATGTCCAACAGGTGTCCGTAAGTATATCGATCATATCCGACATGAGAAATTTGGGGGATCTTTGCAGTTTATAAGCCGCGTATCCCTGTATGGTTGAGGAACCCATTGATGTTAAAAGCGTCATTAGATGCTGGCACCCTTTACCCCTGCCAAACAGCGTCTTTAACCTCGATGTGAATCCACCGGTAATTCTTAATCCCTTGACAGGCTCCATGCTGTTGATGGTTTCCAAGCAATCCACACGTGGAACAGCAGGCATTTCCACATGCAGATCCTCAATCTCAAGGGTTGTTTTGTTAACGAGCAAATGGATGGTCATCTGATGCAATATGCCGGGCGATCTTTTTTCACCTGCGGCCAAATAAAATTCCTGCCATCGATGATCTGTCAGACATCCCTCAACGACTAACCTCTGCTCGTCGTATTCGTATGTATTCATCTCTATAGTTCTCGTGTGATATTTCTTCCCTTTCGGTTTTCCAAACAAGTTCATCCTGCGCTACCTCTCCCCACATTTGATTTTACTACACCGGAAACTAAATATAGCAACACATGAGCAGCGTCTACAGAAAATACAGGCATCGACTATCCCCGATTGAGCTGATAACAACCGGGCGCGGAATCTCTTCAATAAACTTACTGTAATGCTCGTTATTCATCTACAGTTCTTCCTTGTTTGGGAGCATCCTGAGCACTTTGTGCCGGAAGATGGTTTTGAGATTCCAGAGAGTTCATTTGCCCTGGAAATGAGGTTCCCTTCTTTCAAGGAAGGCCTTCGCCGCTTCGATGTGATCTTCCGTCTCCGTGAGGAGTGATACCTGGGAAGAAATATAATCCAGATGAGCCCGTAGGGTGCTAGTCTGTGACTGATAGACGGCCCTTTTCATCATACGAATGGCCAGCGGCGGCTTGCTCGCTATCTTCATTGCCAAGGCGGCTGTTTCTTCCATGAGACGGTCGTGGGGCACGACCCGGTTCACGATGCCCAGCCGCAGGGCCTCTTCGGTGCCGATTACATCTCCTGTGAGAAATAGCTCCAGCGCCTTGGCAACGCCGACCAGACGAGGCAGAAAATAGGCCCCACCGTCCCCCGGAATAAGCCCCAGCAAGATATAGGATTCGGCAAGCTTGGCCTTGTCCGAGCAGACGCGGAGGTCGCACATGAGGGCCATATCCAGTCCTGCTCCCATGGCGGAACCGTTGATCGCAGCAATGACCGGTTTGTCCAGATCTTCGAGAGCCAGGGCAATACGATGTACGCCTTCCCAGAGAAATTTCTTCATCTCCCAGGATCGAAGTTTCCCCTCGGCCATATCCCGGATATCACCACCGGAACAGAAACTATCACCTTTTCCAGTCACAATGACAACCTTAACACGATCATCCTTTTTGGCCGCTTCCAAATATTCACCCCACAGCCGGATCATTTCGGAACTGAAGGCGTTCTTCGCCTCCGGCCGGTTCAGGGTAATCAGGGCGCAATCGTTCTCAACGGCATACAACACATGGTCGTCACTCATTTTTTTCTTCACCTTCAGCACTTCATAAATGATTTGAATCTCTTCGGATCATATTCCCCGAAGCTTGCTTCGTTCCTAAGATATAGACAAACATTCCTCGAAAGACGGTACGTCGTCCAGGTCGCCAGCCGAACAGTATTGCTGGCTCGCGTGCCGGAGTTTCGCCGACAACAGGCAGGTGGCACCCAATGCGGGCTTAACTGGACGCGGAGGTGTAGATTTCTTCAACCGCCTGTGCGCTGCAAGCGGCCGCTACCAGGCTTTTACGAATACAGCCCACGGTGTCTCCGGTGTCCGCATGCCTCAAGCGATTCCTTGCAGGTAGCTTGAAGGTGACATGAACACCGTCCGGCAGAAGGAGGGCCCCTGCCGAAGCCGGTTTCTCCGTAAAACCCAGTCCTCTGCAGGCGATGGCTAAAGCCGCGTCCTGATGTACTGAAATACCTAACCTATCCACGTAATTGACCGCACCTATCATTGATGTGTAGAATGAATGATTGAGTTTTTTACCTCTGATTTTTGGCTTTTATTGCCATCTTATATATTTCTTCGTTCTCACGAATATACTCTTCAGACAGACTCATTCCATGGGCATACGGTTTACCACTTTTGTCAACAGTAACGAATGTCGTCATTCCCGTTACTGATGGGATACGATTTTCATTCACAAAAACCTTGCCATAGGCTGTGATGCTTTTTTTCCCCAGCAAGGCAACCCGGGTCTTTAACTCCACAATATCTCCCTTCGTGGCGGGGCGTACGAAATCCATGCCGTGAATCCGGACGCAGACAATATCCTCCGGCCTCCCAAGCAATTTAATCGCCGCGATCAAGCATCCCTCGACCAGCCATTCAGACATTCTTCCTGCAAAAAGGGTCCCGTGATGATTGAGGTCTTCTGATTTGATGATGCGCGATATCTTTGTCTCTTCGATCATGATTGCTCCTGATTCATTTATTTATTCTGTTTTTCAACCTTCCAGAGGATACACTCCTTAATGACGGCCCGCCTTCATTGACCGCTCCCCCTCAGCTACTGCCGAGTTTCAACCGTCCAAATTTGCTTCAACGGGAGCTTAGCTTTTAAGTTATCCTCTAATTGATCATAGCTGGAAATAAGCTGCTCCAGCACTTCATTGATAGCCCATAGCTGAATATTAATGGGCCCCTGGGCAACTTTACTATAGATTGAGTTCTCAAATCCATTCCAGGACACCAAGATACCTTCTCTTGACCGGGATTCCTGTATCGCATCATAAAGCAGGTTCAGCGATTTCAGCTCCATAGGTGCAGATTGAGATGCAACCGTCACACAGGCCCGAGGACCTACTCCAAGAAAACAACGTCCCGCAAGAATATCAACAATTCTATCCAATCCCTCGGGATTGCGCCATGTTGTATAACCCTGGGCGATAAGAATCGCCTCAACGAGCCCGACCAAATTTTTCCCCTTGAACTGTGCCTCAAGGAGTTTAATAATCTTCTCGCGGGCTATTATTTCCAGATCGCCGCCCTCGACAATTTCATGGTCCATCCTGTCATCCT
Source organism: Syntrophales bacterium (assembly GCA_023231165.1). Taxonomy (GTDB): domain Bacteria; phylum Desulfobacterota; class Syntrophia; order Syntrophales; family UBA8958; genus UBA8958. The sequence goes on from JALNVY010000009.1 coordinate 4,544, forward strand.
TTGAACGAGATAGCATCCCCAACCTCCTTTAAGGATTGAGCTTCATCTTCGAAGTCGACTCCATCCTGCATCCAATATTTCTATTACCTTCGCTAAGCGCCTCTTTCTTCAAAATCAGGTCTTTTGGAATACATAGTCGACATGGCCGCCGGTCAGCCGGTGCGGGCATGTTTTCATCTCCATCCCGATATGAAGTTCCGCCTCGGAAATTGAAGATTCGATTCTGCCGAATATTTTGTAGTCACCGTAATCGAGCACGGCAATCGTATAGGGCAGTCCCTGAGTAAAACCCGTAGGTCCGAATCTGAGCGTGCTGAAACTGAGCAATTTTCCGGTTCCTTTCACCTCGAACCACTCCATGTCGCTATCCAGTGAATGACAGCAGTCGGCCCTTGGTGGAAAGAAAGATATCCCGCACTTTTTGCACCGGCTTCCCATGATCCTGCCTTGCTGCAGATAGCCGATAAAATCATTGACTCTGGTCACGCTCGTAAAACTCATCGTACCAAATTCATTGAACCGATTATCCACTGCCAATGTCGCCATGTTATTCCCTGCCCAGGATGATTACATTCGTATAGAGGCCTGCGCCACCCACATTGTGGACAAGTCCCAAAGCGGGATCCTTCACCTGAAAGTCCCCTGATTCCCCTCTCAGTTGCAGGACAATGGCTCTGACCTGGGAACCGCCCGTTGCCGCGATGGGATGCCCCTTGGAGAGAATGCCGCCATCGACATTCACCGGGATCTTTCCTTCTTTATAGGTTTCTTTGGAAGCAATGAGTCCGGGGCCATCGCCGGGCCGGGCAAAGCCGAGATCTTCATAGGCCATGATTTCAGCAATGGTAAAGCCATCGTGAACTTCCGCCACATCAATGTCGCCGGGTTGTACACCAGCCATTTTGTATGCTTTCTTCGCCGCCTCCTTCGCAGAATGGAAGCTGTAGAACGTCTCGCGACCCGCCATATTGACGGATGCTGAGGCGGAACCCAGGCCCAGTATCCAGACCGGCTTCTCGCTCATGGCTTTCGACTTCTCTTCGTTCGCCAGGATGATGCAGGAACTTCCGTCCGCGTTTTTGCAACAATCTCCAACCCGCAACGGGCTCGAATGGATCGCGCCCAGACGGCTGGCAGGAGCATTAAAGTCATTTATGGTCAATACTTTGCGAATCATCGCTTTTTCATTGAGAACGCCGTAGGTGGAAGCCTTTATCCTGACACGAGTCATATCTTCCATTGTTGTCCCATACTTCTCCATATGGCCTCGTGCAAACATAGCAAAATAAGCCGGCATCGTCGTTCCGAACGGCGATTCCCACTGGATATCGGCGCCTCGACCCATGCGTTCCTGTGAGTCGGCCGCTGTAATTTCAGAAGTTTTCTGAAAACCGAGTACGGCGACGATATCGTGAAGACCTGATTTCACGAGGGAATATGCCGCCCGGATACCCGTCGTACCTGATGAGCAAAGTGTTTCCACGTTGAATGTCGGCTGGGGATTCAGCCCCAGATATTCGACTAAAACGCCTGCGGGCGACCTTTGCCTGTCATACTCCGGAGCCGAACAAACAACGGTAGCATCGATATCCTTTCCGGCGATCTTCGCGTCCCCAATCGCTTCCTTGAAACTTTCGAAAACCATTTCTCTTATCGACCCCGGATAGGCGCGAACAAATCGGCTTTGCCCAACTCCTATGATTCCAACCTTACCCATCTATTGATTCCTCATTGGGGATGATCCCTATTCATTCCAGTTCAATAAGAACAACTATTGCTCTTTGGGTTGCGGCTCCTTTGCACCTTGGATATCGAGGAATCCCGTGAAAGAAATCCTACGGCTTGCGATCAAACCCTTCCGTAAGAATCTCCTTGATGTCATTCCGTGATTTCTTGTCACCCGATGAATAGTCATACCACCCTTTCCCCGTCTTTCTTCCCAAGTCTCCTTTCTCAACAAGCCGCTCTAAAAAAATGTCAGGCTTCCATTTCGGATCTCCGTACCCGTCGTACAGTACCCTCAGGACTTCGAGTCCTACGTCAAGACCGACCATGTCGGCAACCTCGAAGGGACCCAACGGAAGGCCAAGAGCCAGTTTCGCGGCTTTATCTATATCCTCGATGTTCGCAACACCTTCGTTCAGACAGTGATAAGCTTCATTTCTGAAAGCCTGGTTCATCCGGTTGACGAGGAACCCCGGTACATCCTTGACCCGGACGGTCTCCTTCATCATGGAATGAGCCAGTTTTTCCGTCGTGACGACCGTATCGAAAGAAGTCTCAGCTCCTCTGACGACCTCCGCAATCCTCATGGCCGGGACAGGATTGAAGAAATGTAACCCGACAAATTTGCCGGGCCTCCTTATTGTTGTTGCGAGTTTTGAAATTGGAATCGATGAGGTATTTGTGGAAAAGATCACGTCAGGTCGGCAAATTGAATCCAATTTTCCGAATACCTCTTTTTTTACATCAAAATTTTCCGAAACGGATTCAATTACAAAATCGACATCTCTGGCATCCTCCCAATTGGAAGTCGGCCTGATTCGGGATAAGATCTCCGCCTTCCCGGAAGTCGTGATTTTGTCTTTTTTAACGAGACGGGTGAGTCCCTGGTCGATCAGCTTTAAGCCTCTCTCTTTATTTTTATGGAGTTTCATAAAAACAAAGTACCCTGCCTGGGCTGCAACCTGCACTATTCCTGCGGCCATGGTGCCGGAACCTATAATTATTATCGATTTTATTCCCATATTTTACCAAACACCTTCCGCAATGCTGATCCCAAAAGGGAGGCGGGACCGGGGGGCACACTACCCCGGTCCCGATGTTCGGAGCTGGATGTTATTGCTCCTTGTAGATCTCGTTACTAATTCGTTTAAGTACCCGTCCACGTATTCACCCTTGAGGAAGGGAGGCGGGACCGGGGATACGCAACCCCGGTCCCGCTGTTTGGAGCTGAATGTTATGGCTCCTTGTAGGTTTCGTTACTAATCCGTTTAAGTACCCGTCCACGTGTTCACCGGAGAGGAGGGGGGCCGGGCTCTCCCCAAAAACCCGGCCCCGCGCTATGGATGAACCGATGAACTAATTATTGTACACTTAAAGCTTCTTCCGGGCATCTCAGGATGGTATCATGTGCATTTTTAATTATATCCGTGAGATAGAAAACACTGGGCAAAATCTGGTTTATATAATACTCGGCGCTCGACACCTTACCCTGATAAAAAATCCTCTCATTTTCGCTATCCAAAGATCCATCCAGTTTCCCACGGGCAATCAAGGCCTGCTCCAACAGGCACTGGGCAACCTGAACCTGGGCGCAGACAAGGAGCGCGTTGAAGGCATACATCGCGATATGGCCCTTTTTCTCCTGGAAATCCTTGTACCACGAATCATAAAGTGTCTTTATTTCCTGAACACATTCACAGCTCCTATCCAAAATTTTCATTTCCGTTGCGAAGCCTAGCGCTTCATGATTTTTCTCAACAAAGTCCCTGATGATGGCCAGCCAGGCTGTGAAGGGAGCCCCGTTTTTCATTTTCATTTTCCTGCTTACGAGGTCGTTGGCATGCATGAAGGATGTCCCTTCCCAGATAGTGAGGATCTTGGAATCCCGAAGATATTGTTCAATGGGATAATCCTGGGTGTAGCCCACTCCTCCCAGCACCTGTATGGCCTCGGCGATAAGCCTCAGACTCGTTTCGCTGCCGTAGCACTTGACAAGGGGGGTGAAAATTTCCGCAATCTCTCCGCAGGCCCTCGCTTTTTCCTTATCGGCCGAATTAGTCTGGATATCGAGATAGTAGAACCCTTTGAAAATCAAGGCCCTTATCCCCTCGACGTGGGCCTTCATATCCAGAAGCATCCGCCTGATGTCCTCGTGTTTTATGATTGCGACCCGCTCACCGTCGCGCGCGCCGAAGGGTCGGCCCTGGATGCGCTCCGCCGCGTATTGGGCAGCATAGTAATAGGATGCCGCAGCCTGGCAATTGGCATTGTGGCCCGTCCCGATGCGGGACTCGTTCATCATGTGGAACATCATCGCCAGACCTTTTGAGCAGCCCTTTTCGTCTGGAGGAGAACCGAGCATTATCCCGAGGCACTCATCCTCATCGCCGAAATTCAGGAGGGCCGTAGCTTGCGCTTTGAGGCCCATTTTGTGCTCTATTCCCACCGTGGTTACATCATTTTTCCTGCCCAAGCTACCGTCTTCGTTTACCCAGACTCGCGGAACGATATAGAGGCCCAGGCCCGCGGAACCGGAGGTGGCGCCCGCGGGCCTGGCAAGCACCATATGTATCGTGTTCTCGGATATCCCGGCATCGCCCGCCGTGATGAACATCTTTGTCCCCTGGATCCTGTATATCCGCGGGTCATCAGTCGGGAAGGCCCGGGTGGTTGCATCGCCAACATCAGAGCCGGCATTAGGCTCCGTTATGCACATTGTACCCTGCCACTCGCCGCCCATCATTTTGGGAAGAAACCGCGCCTTGTCCTCTTCGGTCCCGAAACGCAGAATCAGGTTCGCTGCCCCACTCGTCAGCTTTATGTAGGAAGTCAGGGCGGGACAGGCTGCCGTATTGAGCTCGTGAATAGCCTTATAGACAATGAGCGGCATCCCGCCTTCTATTTCGATGCACTCGCTGCTTGAGCCCCAACCGTTCTGCTGCAGAAAGCGAAAGGCCTCCGCATAACCAGGAGCGGGTGTCACCGTGCCATTCTCAAAGTGGGCGCCGTTTTTGTCCCCTTCGGCATTGATCGGGTTGACTACCTCCCGGGCCACCTTGTAGGCCTCGTTGAGCAGTATATCCACGTCCTCCATGGCAAAATAGTTTTTGAATCTCTCGCAAGCCAAGACCGTCTCGGTCGGCAGCCATTCCTTGATAATGAATTTTAAATCCCGTAGGTCGTATTTGAATTCCATTTCTTCTCCAACTCTTCACATAAAAACGTTTTTTTCTGTTTTCATTACAGGGGAATATTCCCGTGCTTCCTGTCCGGCCGCTCCTGGGGCTTATTCCAGAGCAATTTAAGGGAACGGTAAAGATGCCCCCTCGTCTCGCTCGGCTTGATGAGAAAATCCATGATCATCTTTCCTGCGTACAGATAGGGGGAATTGAACTTGTCACGATATTCGTCTCTCTTCTCTTTGCGGATGGCCGCTTTATCCTCTGCGGCCAATATCTCCTTGCGATAAAGAATCTCGACCGCACCCGGTGCTCCCATAATGGCCATCTCGGCGGTGGGCCAGGCAAAAGCAAGGTCGGCCCCCATTGATTTCGAGCCCATGGCTGCCCATGAGCCGCCATAAGCCTTGCGGATCACAACGAGAATCTTCGGGACCTCCGCCTCTACATAGCCGTAAAGCATTTTGGCTCCGTGGCGGATTATCCCCTTGTACTCTTCCTTCACTCCCGGAAGGTATCCGGGTACATCGGCAAGCGTGAGGATGGGGATGTTGAAGCAGTCGCAAAACCGGTAGAAACGGGCCGCCTTATCGGAAGCATCGGTGTCGATAGCGCCAGCAAGCAGGCGCGACTGGTTGGCCACAACACCGACTGAATATCCCCCGATCCGGATCAGGCCCGTGATCATATTGCGGGCAAATTTTTCCTTCACTTCCAGGAAATCACCATTGTCCGCGAGAGAGCGGATGATCTTTTTCATGTCAAAGGACTTTTTCGGCTCATCCGGGACTATGCTGTCGAGCTCCGGGCAAAACCGGTAGGGGTCATCACCGGTGTCGACAATGGGGGGCTTCTCGTTGCAGTTGTCCGGCAGAAAACTGAGCATCCTCTTGACCTGCTCAATGCAGTCGGGCTCGTCCTTGGTCACGAAATCGGCCACACCCGATATCTGGCTGTGGACGCTCGGGCCGCCGAGTTCCGGACCGGTGGTATCCTCATTGCAGACTTCCTTGATGACGCGCGGCCCGGTGATGTACATCTCGCTGGAATTGTCGATCATGTAGATGAAATCCGTCAAGGCCGGCGAATAGCAGCCCCCGCCGGCGCAAGTGCCCATGATGCAGGATAGCTGCGGGATTATCCCGGAACTCTTGATATGTTCGTAAAAGAGCATGCTGTAAGTGCCACTGCCTTCCTGGATACGGGCTCCCGAAGTATCGACCAGCCCGACCATGGGGACCCGCGCCCGGAGCGACATCTTCTGGGCATGCGCTATTTTCGAGGCGTTGCTAAGCCCGACACTCCCGCCCATAACCGTGAAATCCATGGCATAAACAAAAACCGTCCTGCCGTTAACCTCTCCATAGCCCGTGATCACACCGTCGCCGTAGGGCCGCTTCTTTTCCATCCCGAAATCATGGCACTGGTGCTGGGAATACATATCGAGCTCTACGAATGTCCCCTTATCAAAGAACAGATCTATCCGTTCCCGGGCCGTTAATCTTCCTTTACTATGCTGCTGCTCTATAGCTTTCGGACCGCCGCCGGCTTTAACCTGCTGCTCGGTTTGCTCGAGAGTTTCTATTAATTCTTTGACCCCCATCGCTGTCCTCCTTCTTCATATATAGGTAAATGTTTACCGGGCTGATTCCTTTATTTTCTCGATCAGCACGGGAACCACTGTCTTGTAATCCGCAACGAGCCCCAAGTCGGAAATCTTGAAAATATTGGCATCAGGGTCTTTGTTGATTGCGACTATCTTTTTGGAACTCACCATGCCGGTAATGTGCTGGGCGGCCCCTGAAATACCGATTGCAATGTAAAGATCCGGGCTGACTATCTTCCCGGTCTGCCCGATTTCAATGCTCAGCGGAACCCAGTTTTCGTCGACCGGCACCCGGGTGGCCCCGATTACGCCTCCCAAGGCATCAGCCAGTTCCTTTATTATTGTGAAGCCCTCCGCAGAGCCCAGACCGCCGCCCCCGGCCACAATGATCTTCGCCTCTTCCAGCTTGATCCCATCCGTTTCGAGCACTTTCACACTGACCAGTTTCGTTTTGATTGCAGAGGGATCAGGCCCTTCCTTGATCTCCATGAGTTCGGACTTTCTGCCCGCCTGAGTGGCAGCGGGCTCCATGGACTTGGCCCTGATGGTGTTGACCTGCAACTTTCCGGCCGGAGATGAAAACTCGGCCAGAGCCTTTCCGCCGAAAGCCGGGCGCGTCTGGACAAATATATTCTGCGCCGGGTCAAACCGGACCTCCACACAATCCATGCAAAGCCCTGCGCCAAGGCGGGCGGCGATGCGCGGCGCTATATCCCGGCCCAAGTCCGTCTGTCCCATCAGGCAGAGGACCGGATCGATTTTTTTGCATAGTTCTACCGCCAGAAAAGAATAGGCGTCGCTGCTGAACTCGCCGTAACCGGGATCGGTCGCATGATAAATTATGTCCGTGCCGAATTCGGCTGCATCCTGAAGAGATTCTCCGGACAGGGCGCCGGCCACAAGCAGGTTCACGCCGGCCCCGACCTGGTCTGAGAGGCGCCGGGCACCGCCCAAGAGTTCTTTTGTTATCGGGGCGAGTCTGCCCTTTTCAACTTCACCAAATACGAGTATATTTTTAGTAGTCATTGTCTCCCCCTCATGGTTTGATCGCGAGGATTTTTTCGGTCAATCTGGCCGCTGCCTCTGCCGGATCCTTTCCGGTCACCATCTCGCATTTCCTCTCGTAAACAGGGACATACAATTTTACGAGGCGATTGACTGCCGCCGCCGCTCCCGTCTGGGAGGGATCCGTCCCGATATCCGTGGCGCCCCATTTGGGAACCTGCTTTTTTGCGGCGGAGATGATTCCCCAACCAGATGGGATCCGTACCTGTCCCATTTCGCTGCTCAGAGTGACGAGAGCAGGAAGTCCGAGCTCGAATACCTCCGAGCCGTTGGTGCTGATACGCTCGATTTTCAGTACACCGTCCAGCACTTCAATGCTCTTGGCCCTGATGACAACCGGGATATTGAGGTACTCCGCTATAAGCGATCCCACCACGCCCGCATCCCAATCCGCTGCTTGTCTGCCACACAGAATCAGGTCAAATTTGCCGATTTTTTTCACGGTTTGGGCAAGGACATGGGCGGTCCCGAAACCATCAGAATCCTCGAAAGCCGGATCCGAAAGGATGACGCCCTCGTCCGCCCCCATGGCCAAGGCTTTTCGCATGATTTCTTCCGCATACTTTGTTCCTTGGGTGAGCACGGTGATTTTACCGCCCTGTGCTTCCTTGATTCTCAGTGCGGCCTCCACCGCCAGTGCGTCATAAGGACTCATCACAAAAGGCACCCCTTCAGGCGGGATCACTTCATTTTTTTTGCCGTCCACGGTAAACTTGGCTGGCGGCAAATCCGGATCCAATACCGGTTTAATGCAAACTATAATTTCCATATCTTCTCCTTTATCCGAATTGATAGCTGATGCCGAAGCCGCCCCGGGGATTTACCCAGTCTATAGCTCCCTTCTTGCATGAGAAACGGCAGCTTCCGCATTCGAGGCACCCTTCATAAGAGAACACCACCCTGCCCCCTCTCTCCACGTAGCATTCGGCGGGGCAGGCATACAGGCAGGGCTTGAGGCGGCATTCCTTGCACTTCTCTTCGTCCACCCGTATATGCACCTCCCGGTCGATGTCGAATTTATTGAGGGACAGCTTATCCTCTATCTTCATATCGCCTTCCTCGCTTTCAGGGTATCACCCACCAGTTGCATGAGACCGATTTTGCCCTTCATTGATTCCTTCACAACTTCTAAGATGTTCCTCCTGGCCTTGCCTGTGCTGTTGAAGATGCCGCGCATCATTGCGCAGGTCCATTCGGGGTAGTCGTTGTAGATCCTGGGATTTTCCAGAAAATGCGGGGCCCGACGAAAGGTCTGCAGGTCCTTCATAACGAAGCTCTCTTTGAGCAGCGATTCGTATTGGCTCAGTGCCAAAGCGGAAAAGTCATTCAATGCTTTCGCGCCGATAACTGTATTGCCGGCGGCAATACCGGCAGCCATCGCCAGGTTGGCTCCTTCCAGGATCAGGCCGGTCCCGAGCACCATGGCGGCGGCATCGCCGGCAACCAGGATGCCTCCCGAATAGAGCCTGGGCATCATCGCAACCCCTGACACAGGGATCAAATGGGCGGAATACTCGACAGTTTCCCCATTCCTGATCAGAGGACGCACAGAGGGGTGCTCTTTGAAATCTTCAATGAGATCGGAGGCCTTCACGTTGTTTTCAAGAAGGGCGCTCAGCTGCACTACCACCCCCACGGAAAGGCTCTCCTGGTTCGTGTAAATGAACCCTCCGCCCGGCAGGCCCTTGGTGCAGGCCCCGACGAACTCCATGACGACGCCTTCACTGCCGCTCACGCCGAAGCGATCTTCGATAACTTCCCGTGGCAGCTTTATGATTTCCTTAACTCCCTGTTTGAGATCGGGTGCCTTGTAGTCGTCCCGCAGCCCGGCTTTCTTAGCAAGCAGGGAATTGGCCCCATCGGTCAGGATAACCACATTACCCGGAAACTCCTCAGTACCGACCTTAACGCCCGCCACCCGGCTGCCATCAAAGATGAAATCCGTAACCTCGAGACCCGTCGCCAGGATCGCCCCGGCCTGTTCCACTTTGGTGGACATCCATCTGTCGAACTTCGCGCGCAGCATGATAAATCCCGGCGATGAACCCTCATCCCCGTGGTACGATTTGAAATCAATCGAAAGGCAGTCCTCTTTCGTCATGAACGATATGATGTGGCGGTTTATGAACCGCTCGACGGGGGCTTCCTTGCGGAACTCGGGAAATATTTCGCCCATCACGGGTCCGAAAAACGCGCCACCCCACATGTTCTTGGCCCCTGTATATTTGCCGCGCTCAAGAACGAGTACAGTAAGGCCCGCTTTGGCCATGGTATAAGCGGCCGCACAGCCGGCAGGCCCTGCCCCGACAACTATGGCATCAAATTTTTCCATCTCTCGAATACCTTATCTTTCTATCTGGATACTGAATCGATCCCCAACTCGAGACGCCCAAGGACCAGCTTATGAACGTGGGCCGTCCCGCCGTAAATTATGGGCGCCATGCAGTCGCGATAAATCCGTTCCAACGGATACTCATCACTGAGCCCGTAAGAGCCGTGCAGTTCAACAGCGGCCTTCGCGCATCTCGATAATGCTTCCATATTGTGGTACTTGCCGATTGACGTCTCCTTGGCTACGTTGACGTTCTTGTCCTTGAGGTACCCCAACCGATAAGCAATCCAGCGGGACGCCTCGAGGTCGATCACCATGTCCGCGATCTTCTCCTGGACAAGCTGAAAGCTCCCGATGGGCTTTTTGAACTGTATCCTTTCCTGGCAATACTTTACACTCAGGTCGAGACACGCCTGAATCGCCCCAACCGCAGCGCAGGCGATTCCGAAACGGGTATGTTCCACGTTCGAAAATGCCGCCCTCATACCGAAACCGCCCAGTTGATTCGTCTTGGGAACGCGGCAGTCGCGAAAGAAGAGCTGCCCGTGGTCGTGATGGCGAAATGCCATCTTATTTTCGATAGGGGCACGGCTAAAGCCGGGCGTCCCCCAGTCTACAATAATGACCGCGAGCCCTTTACTGCCCTTGCTTTTATCGGTCTGGCAGACCACCATGGCGTAATTGGCCAAGTTGGCGTTTGTTATCCAGGTCTTGTTGCCGTTGATTACATACTCATCTCCGTCCAAAACCGCCGTAGTCTTTATGGCCATGGCATCCGATCCGGCATCGGGCTCGACAGTCGCAAAGCAATGGGTGAGCACTCCCTGGATCATCCCGGGCAGATATTTTTTCTTCTGCTCGGCACTCCCATTTTGCGCAATGGGCATGATCCCGAGCGACGTGCGCGAGCATGAACCCATGCCCAGGGAAAAATCATAGTACGCAAGCTGTTCGGTCACGAGCCCCAAGGTCAGCCAGTCCAAGTCAAGACCGCCGTATTCGACTGGTGCTTTGATCCCGAGAAGGCCCTGCTCCCCCAATTTCTTGAATACTTCGTGAGGCATTTTGCAGTCCCTGTCCCATTGCTTCACATAGGGCTGGACCTCCCTGATCGCGAATTCCTTTGCCATATCCTTGAACATCACCTGTTCGGTCGTAAATTCTAAATCCATCTTATTCTGTTTCTCCTTTACAAGACTTCTGTTGTCGTTCATCCGTAAATAGATGCCTGTCTTAGTCTGCTACGCCGCCAGCGGATCAGCAGTCATGATGAAAAAACATTTTAGCTGAATGCTCGATGAGATTACCGTCTCCGGTCAGTCCTGAACAGCTTCACAGGCGCCTTCGGGACTGACCGGCGCTTTAGAAGCCAAACCGCTGGCTTGGTATTCAGCTATTTCATCCGGTATTGACTACCCTTTCTAAACGGGATTTCTTGATCTCTCCCTCTACGGGACTCGTCAGCCCTTTCACTATTTGAGAGCGGATCATCCGGGGCAGCAGCATGTGGTGCTGCGGACAGATCGCTCTGGGATTCTGATATACACAATCTTTTTATGTTCCTGGGCGAAAGCGGTCTGCCCAGATCATCCATTTCTTTGAAATACTGTCTCATTATTGAAAATCCTTTAAATCTTTTAAGTGCATTCGCTTTTATCGATTGGCCTTCCGTATCCCCAACTGATCCTGGGCCATTATGAATTTGCATATGTTGGCCGAACCTTCAACCATGGCGTAGGTGGGTGCATCCCGGAAATAGCGGGCCACCGGGTATTCGTTGGAATAGCCGTAGGCGCCCAGGATGCGCATTGCGAACTGGGAGCATTTGTAGGCCAGCTCGCCTGCGAGGTACTTTGACGCGGCCACTTCCAGGTTGTTGCCCAGGTTGCCCTGGTCCTTCTGCCAGGCCGCTTTGTAAACCATCAGCCTTGCCGCCTCGATCTCCGCTACCATCTGCCCGATCATGTCCTGGTTCATCTGGAAGGCACCGATCGGTTTGCCGAACTGCTCGCGTTCCATGGCGTACTTCGTTACGCAATCAAGGCAGGCCTGAGCCAGCCCGATGCCTCCCGCGGCCGCAGAAAGCCTAGTCTGCGTTAGGGAACTGAAAACGGTCTTCGAGCCGTCTCCGGGCTTGCCCAGGATATTCTCTTTTGGGACCCTGGTGTTTTCCAGAACGATCTCACCGGTAGGTGAAGACCTCGATCCCAGCTTATCCAGATCGGTAACGGTGATGCCGCTGAAATTCTTGAGCTCGACGACAAATGCCGATAGGAGTTTCTTACCGCCCACATTGGTGTAGGCGTAGAAAATGGTCAAGTCGCCCAGTGTGGCATTCGATATCCAGGTCTTGGTGCCGTTGATGAGCCAGTGATCTCCCTTATCTTCTGCGAATGACTTTATGGCCATCACGTCGGAACCGGCCTGGGGCTCTGTAATTGCGAATGATCCCAGCATTTCAGCGCTGACAAGCTTCTCAACGTATTTCTTCTTGAGTACGTCCGCACCGTACCGGTAAATAGTATAGGCACAGCCCAGTTCCTGCATGTTGACCTGGACCCTCAGCGAACTGGATGCGCGGGCGATTTCTTCGCTGATGATCATGGCGGCCAGCCATCCCATATTGTTTCCGCCGTATTCCTCCGGAAGGACAGTCCCGAAGAAACCAAGCTCACCCATGGGCTTCACCACTTCCTTGTAGGGAAAATAATGGTTCAGATCCCATTCATCCGCATAAGGCGCTATCTTCTCGGTTGCGAAACTGCGTACCGTCTCCTGGAGCATTTTCAACTCTTCCGGCAGTTCAAATTTCATTTTATTCTTCTTTTCTTTCTAAAAATAATCGCGCAACAAAACTCGTTTTGCATCGCTTATTCCTGTCGCGCTGCCACAATCGTAAACAGAGATCTTCATATCAGTATATTTTCTGATCTAACTATAGTACTTTATTATTTTTTCTATTGCTATCATATGCCTCTTTTTCCAAAACAGGGCTCGTGAATCCGTCGATAAAAAATTCTATTGCTGTATTTCCCCTGGAAATTCAGGTGGTCTATTCTCTCTATTTTTTCAATTCTTACTTTATAGAATATCTGCTGTAGCCGTGCTCATCCATGTTGCCGGATATCTCGAATCCGGAAAATTTTTTAAAAAATGGCTGACGATAGTTGACATCATCATAGTCGAAATCATTTTTGCCTGCTTTTCCCATGTCAGCCCCTTTCCCGAGAAGAATAACAAGTCCCCCTGTGCATTCCTCTAATCAAAATTCCTCGGAAACCTTCTAATCGACACCACTGGAGTTCCGAATGCCGATCCTTTACGGGTTTCCTGAAGAGCAGCCGATTCACCGCCCTTCAGGAATTACCTTTCTCGCTCAACCCTATTCCAATTCCCGGAAGTCGCTCGGGACGTGGAGCCTCGGCCGATTCGCGTTCTTGACACCCAAAGCGTCATCGGCGATCAGCAGGCGCATTATATTTACGGTCCCTTCGCCAACCTGGTACAACTTTGAATCGCGGTAATATTTCTCCACGGGCATTTCGAGGGAATAGCCCATGCCGCCATGAACTTCCATTGCCATTCCCGCGCATTTAACGACCGCCTCGCCGGCAAAATACTTGGCTATCGCTATTTCCCGCGAGAAAGGGAGGCCCTGGTCATTGAGCCAGGCCGCCTTTCGGACCAAGAGCCGGGCCGCTTCGACCTGTGCGACCATTTCCGCAATGGTAGCCTTGACCATCTGGTAATCACGGATCAGTTTCCCAAACGCGACCCTCTGGTTGGCATAAGTTATAGAGGCATCCAGACAGGCCTGGGCCAATCCGACAGCACCGCTGGAAACGCTGATCCGGCCTCGGTCCAAGGCAGTCATGGCAACGACGAAACCCTGGCCCATCTTCCCAAGGAGATTTTCTTTCGGCGCGCGAACGTTCTCCATGTGGATTTCGGCTATCGGTGAAGACTTGTCCCCCAGTTTGGGAGTCTCACGGGTGGTCCAGCCGGGCTGATTCGTCTCAACCACAACAGCGCACAGGCCCTTATATTTTTTGCTCCTGTCGAAAGTGCCGTAAACAACGGCGTAATCTGCAACATTGCCGTTTGAGATCCATGTTTTTTCGCCGTTAATCTCGAAATGGTCTCCTTTGTCTTCTATTCTGGTCTCTATGGAAGCAAGGTCCGATCCGGCATTTGGCTCTGAAAAGCAGGTGCAGCCAAGCTTTTTACCCGAGACCAGATCGGCCACATATTTATTCTTCACCGTATCATTGCCCCATTCCATCATCGTATAAGGTACGGTCATGGCCTGTAGATTAAAAAGGGCGCGCAGCCCCGAATCGGCGCGGGAGATTGCCTCACATACCACCGAATGGGCCAAAAACCCTGAATCCGAGCCCCCGAACCGGGGCGGAAAAGCGCATCCGAAGAACCCCAATTCCCCCATTTTGGAGACTAGATCTCGCTTGAATCCTTCTTCCTTAGCTTTGGGTTTTATTTCCTTCTCAACAAAACGTTGCGCCGTATCCAGTATGCCTTTGACTTCATCACTCAACTCAAAATTCATCTTTAATCTCCTTTAATATCCTGAAAAGTTTAATCTCTCAGGGTTATACTCCCTGAAGCTTGCTTCGTTCCTCGTGGTTTTAGAGACCCCGCAGCTTGCTGCGGGGTAGTTTTGTTCATTTGACAATTTAGGCCTTTGCGGTTGCGGTTTTATCGTCCACAGCAGTGCTGACTGCCTTGGGATCGTACATCTTATCGGGAATACAGAAGCCGGGAATGATAGCGCAACATGCGTAGGCGATCCCCAGCAATGCGATTCCAAAGGCAATACTGTATTGAACGGAGACAAACCCGATCATCAAGGGTGAAGCCATCGAACCTATCCTTCCAATATTGTGTGCGGTTGCCACCGCCGTCCCGCGAACCTGCGTGGGAAAGCTTTCAGCCAGATACGTGGAATTAAGCCCGTAAGGCGCCCCGAAAATAAACCCGAAGAGCAAAAGCAGATAGGCAACGTTGCTCGGTGTTGCATAGTAGATGATCGCGGGAAGAATCACCGCCGTGGCGATCCCGCTGAAGACCCAGATTATACGCCGTCCGAAAACGTCCCCGAGCCAACCGGCGAGAACTTTTCCGCATACCGTACAGGTATACGTCAAGGCGATATACCATCCCATAGCCTTAAGATTGACTCCGAGTTCTTTGACCAGATAGCTCGGCAGCCAGGTGTTGGCCCCGTAATAACCGAACTGGAGGAAAATAGCCGTCAGCGACCAGGCGATAAAGGTATATCGCACCGACTTAATCGCCCAGATCTTGGCAAATTCGTTTTCCCGCTTTACTCCGGATTTTCGAATCGCCTCGCGGTTGGCAAGCCAGCTCGGCGAATCCTTATGGCCCCACAGCATAAAGAGTGTGATAGCCCCCGGGATAATGGCACACAGAAACAACGATCTCCACCCGAGGTTCGGCAACACATAAGAGGACATGAGTGCGGCCAAGACATATCCTACGGACCAACCCGCCTGCATGATACCCAGAATTGTCGATCGAATTCTCGTAGGTACATACTCGGCAGCCAGGGTGAGGCCGACGCTGTAGACTGCGCCAATTCCTAATCCGGAGATAAAACGAATCAAGGCAATTTGCCAATAGCTCTGACAGGCGGCAATGAGCCCCGTTCCGACCGAAAACACAAATACGGACCAGAACGTGACTTTTATCCGTCCAATCCGGTCTGACAACCACCCAGCAAAAATGCCTCCAACTCCCATTCCCAGCAGAGTTATCGTGGCAATGGCCCCACCGACTACATTCGATAGTTGTAATTCCTTCATGATACTGGGCAACGCCAGCGCCAACATCTGCAGATCCATGCCATCGACAACTAATCCTACAAATATGGCCCCTACGATTATCTTACCTTCTGTCGTAAACTTATCCTTTGAATCAATAGCCGTCATCCTTCGCTTCCTTTCCTGTTTGCTCTGCTGCATAGCAGTCATTTATAAGTGTCAATGAAAACGATAAACTCTCTTGATCCTATGTATTTTTTTCCCTGATCCGTTTTATGCTTATTGCTGGTCTGAGCATTTAGTATTTCTATGGCATTTACACCGGTAGACATCCTGTTTCTGCTACATATGTATTCGGGATCATTTTGTGCTGAGCAGTCCGGCTTTTTTCGCCTGTTCAGTAAGGCTATCCCTGAATTTCGGGTGGGCCAGTTTAATTAGACTCGCGGCCCTTTCTCTATTGCTTTTGCCTTTTAAAGCGGCCACGCCGTATTCGGTTGTGACGTAATCCGCCAAATAGCGCGGCACCAGAGGGATTTGAGGTGCATATGGATTGTCTGTCCGCGTAGGATGCAGGACGATTCTTGAATATTTTTCATCGCCCGTGGTCGCCGACAGCGTAGTTACAAATTTGGCATCATCGGAAATCGCACAGCCCAGGGCAAAATCTATTTGGCCGCCCGATCCTGTATACTGATCTTCAAGACCGATAACATCAGCATAGATATTGCCATATAGGTCCACCTGAAGGGCGGCATTTATCGCAACCATTTTGTTGTTCCTGGCGATAACCAACGGATTATTGCAATAATCACACGGCTGCATTTCAATAAGGGGATTATGGTCGAGCCAGTCATATAATTTTTGGGTTCCACCATGGAACGTGCATACTATTTTCCCCTTGTGTATCGACTTTTTAGAATTATTTAGAACCCCAGATTCGACAAGAGGAACTATGTGCTCGGGGACCATTTCGCCGTGCATTCCCAAGTCCTTTTTCTCTGTCAGAAAGAGAATTGCGGCTTCGCTAATCGCTCCGTAACCTATCTGGATCGTCGAGCCGTCCTCTACCAGGCTGGCGACATTTTCTCCTATTCTCCTTTCAATCTCTGTGATAGTGAATTGTTCAAGCTCGAATATTTTGTCATTCACCTCGACCGCATAGTCGATATCCGATATATGAATGAAGGATCTCCCATAAGTCACAGGCATGTTAGGATTTATTTCTGCCATTACCAGGCGGCAAGGTCGTTCAAGAACTGCGAATATGAAATCGACAGATACACCCAGACTGCAGTAGCCATTCTTATCTGGTGGGGAAACCGTCAGCATAAGAATATCACTTTTAAAGTCCCCCTCCTTGAGCAGTTTAGGCCAATGCTGGAAAGACGCTGGATAGAAATCGGCCCGCCCCTCTCTTAATAGCTGGCGAACCATCTTACGCCTTCCGCAGAAGGGCGTAGCAATGCGGATATGTTTTTCCATACCCGGATTCCCCATTTTGTGCTGGAACGGTCCGAATGGGGTAATATGGAATATTCTGCATCCCTCAAGTTCCTCAGCCCTGTTCACCAAAGCCATAGGAAGATGTCGCGGTTCGGCGCAAAAATTCGCCAGAACAATTTCGTCCTTAGACCTGATCGCTTTTACTGCTTCCTCAGCCGTTACCCAGTTTGTTTTCATCAATATGAACTAACGCCTCCTTTCTTTCATCTAGTTTTTCTTTTGGGTTAACCTTGCAACTTTTGCTGCTTTAGCTATCAATCCTGTCCCTGTTCCAGCAAGCAGTAAAAGTTCCTTAATGCATCAACAGCTTCCAAATTAAGTATGTCCCCGAACTTCCCATCACTGGCCTGCCTGACAGCCACCATAATCACATTCAGACCCGTTGATGGTTTCGCTGAAAATTTGTCGATATACTCCTAAAGTGCATCTCCAAGCTTGTCAGCAGATACTTTCTTGTTGATTAAATTGTTTTTTGCAACCCTTATGAACCCGTGCTCCATCGATGCACCATCTCCTCTCGGCAGACGAGCAATTATAAATGTAATTATGTTTATATGTTTTATTCTTGATCATATATTTAATTAAATTTACATTTGTGTTTGGCTGCCTATTTGATTTTTTACCCCCTGTCAAGCTTTTTTTTTCATCGTTGATATTAAATATAATAATCAGATGGTTGTAGCTGCACGGGTGTTTACGAGATTTTCATATGTTACTGAAAGAGCAATTTGTGAAGAGGAATGTATAAGATTTAATATAGTTTTTTTGATGGCTGAGATGGGAATCACTAAGAGCCATTCACGGCCCTATGTGAGTAATGACAGCCCCTATTCTGAATCCCAGTTCAAGACCCTCAAATATCGTCCTGAGTTTCTGGAACGGTTCGGCGCCATCGTTGATGCCGGATTATTCTGTCAACCTTGCTTCCGTTGATACAACAGCGAGCATTATCACTCAGGTATCGGGTGCCTGACTCCAGAAGATGTCCACCATTATGCAAGGGCTGAGCAAATTGTCAAAGAACGTCAGGCAGTTCTGAATGCTGCCTATGAAAAACATCCAAAACGGTTCAAGGGAAAACCGTCAACACCTACGTTATTTCCCCCAGCCGTCTGGATTAACAAACCGGCGTTACCAAATAGCGAACAGGTGCTACACTAAATTGTTGTCGGAGGTGTCTAATTTTTATTGACAAATTCCGTACCGTGATAATAGGGTAAAGTGTAAATGATGTTTGTAAAGGATTGTGCATGAGTAAAAAGAATCGCAGCGGTTTTACCATAGATAATATTTATGGGAAGATAGAAGAAATGCTGTACAGAAACCAGCTTGTTCCTGGACAGAAGATTGTCTATGGTGATATTGCGAAAATACTCAATACAAGCCTAACGCCGATAATCCAGACCCTAAAGCGATTAGAGTCATCCGGGACAGTTAAATATATCCCCAATAAGGGATATTTTGTCGCGGATGTCTCGTGCGCTGAGATCCAAGAACTATATGAAGTAAGGGAGGCATTGGAATTATATATCCTTCCCAATATTTTAAAAAACTCTACGCCAAGTATAATTGAATCGTTGAGGATTAATTTTCGCGAGCACAGTATTTCCGATCCCATGGCATTGGGTATTCATGATGCACAGTTCCACCTATCAATTATAAAGCTTGCAAAGAATGATACTTTTTACAAGCTCTTAAGGGATGTTTTCCAACAAATTTACCTTCGCTATAAACCCCAATACGTCGGACATCAAAGACCTAAGGAGGCATTAAAGGAGCACAGGGCTATCATTGATGCCATCGCCAAGCATGATTTGGAAGAGGCTCGCAAAGTTATTAAAATACATATCCAGTATCAGATGGAACACGCAGCCCAATTCTATAAGGTTTCGGAATTCCCGCATCGAATCTAAAAACATGTGGTTTCGTAACTTCCCCCGGCCACCAAGGCCGCTTTGTTTTCCAATCCCAGATTCATAACATCCGCCATTTTTTTTGGTCATAACAAAAATTACGGACGGCATCCGTATTGATCCCGTGGAAGATGTTTCTCGACGAGGCCAGCAAGGGCTTGAGAAAAAAGGGGAGGAACGCCTTCTGAGCAGAGGCGTTCAGAATTCCAAAGAGGGCGGAAAAGCCAGCCTAGCATCATGGCCCCATAATCGCCGACCACGCTCAGGGCAAAGGAAAAAGCCGCGAGGAGCGTCAATCCCAAGCCTTGGAGAGATGGTCAGGAAGGCTCCCGATTCATAGGCGAAAAAGGAAACACCGAGGACGCCGAGTAATGCGGCCACCCATACATGCAGGCGCCAGGACTCCTTGTTGATAAAGCGGAACAGGAGAATGACAAAAACGGGGTTGACGCTGAAGACGACAGCAGCGGAGGCCGCTTTTCCCATGGTCAGGATGGCGATGTGAAAAAGAGTGATGCCCAAGGCGATGCTGATCAGCCCGTTGAGCAGAAAGATCCCGAAATCCTTCCAACTCAGCGGCGTCAGGCGCAGACGCAGCATGGGGATGCAAATAATGATCAGGATAATTCCGGTAAGGAAGAATCGGAGAAAGGTCAACACCACCGGATCGACGCGGAACCCGATAATCTTGCCGGCAATTAACCTCACAAAACGTTGATCTTCAAGATCCCGATTCCCTGGGTTTCAGGGTCAGAATATAAGCGGCCACAAAGATCATGATCACGATTTCAGCTTGCCAGACATAGGTATAGGC